>JACQEJ010000052.1 GCA_016200645.1 Deltaproteobacteria bacterium
CAGGTTTTTCAAGGAGGGAATTTGGCCACTATTATCACTGTCTCAAAAAAGTGCATAGAGCGGCTTTTATCCGGCCATCTCTGGGTTTTTAATAACGAGCTAAAGACAATTGCCGGCTCTTATGCAAACGGCGACATTGTATCCGTTGCGGACAACAGAGGCAGGTTCATTGCCAGAGGCTATATCAACAACAATTCAAAAATCATAATAAGACTCCTTTCGTTCAAAGATGAACCCATAGACAAGCCTTTCTTAAAAAAACGGATTGAACGCGCCGCTCAGTATCGCCTCTCCCTGGGGTGGCGGATGAATGGCTCTTTCAGGGTTGTATTCAGCGAAGGGGATTTGCTTCCCGGCCTAGTGGTTGATAAATACGGGGATATCCTCTCTCTCCAGATATTGACCCTCGGCATGGAAAAATGGAAAGAAGATATCGTTGACATATTGAAAGAGATGTTTCAGCCAAAAACAATCATTGACCGAAGCGATGCGGAGACGAGAAAAAAGGAAGGGCTTCCCTTACGAAAAGGTTTTTTGTGGGGTGATGAAACAGGCATATGCGCTGTAACGCTTGATGGATTAAAATTCGAAATTGACCTTCTGGAAGGCCACAAAACAGGTTTTTACCTTGACCAGCAGGAAAATAGAAAAATCATAGGGCCGTATGTAAAAGGGAGAAGGGTTCTCGACTGCTTTGCCTATACCGGCGCATTTGCGCTCTATGCTGCGCGCTATGAGGCAAAAGAGGTTATTGCAGTAGAGGATTCCGGCAAGGTTTTTGAGACGCTGAAGAAAAATATCAGCCTCAATGGTTTTGAAAATATCATAACCGCTGAAAAGGGAGATGCCTTTGACTGGCTTCGTGAATCCTATAAAAAAGGAGAGAGGTTTGACTGTGTGATACTTGACCCGCCTTCCTTTATAAAAGGGAAAGAGGCGATGGCTGGCGCATGGCGGGGCTATAAAGACATAAACCTTCTGGCCTTGAAACTGCTCAGTGACAACGGCTGCCTTATCACATCCTCCTGCTCCCAGAATATTTCTCTGACCGCCTTTTTAAATATCCTGAACGACGCCGCGCGGGATGCCGGGACGCCGCTCCAGCTTGTTGAAAATCGTTTTCAATCAAGAGACCACCCGATTTTACTCGGTATGCCGGAGACCTATTATCTGAAATTTGTTGTTGTAAGGAAGGTTGTATGAGTTATAGTATAAGAAAAAATCGCCATGAATATTGACGCATTGAAAAAACTTATCAGCAATATTAAAAAGGGTAAGGTCGATAATGCACGAGCTTTAGAAGCATTAAGAACTCTTCCCTTTGAGGAGATGGAATTTGCCACCCTTGACACACATCGTTCGTTGCGGCAAGGCTTTCCTGAGGTCATACTTGGCCAGGGCAAGACCCCTGCGCAGATTTTATCAATAATAAAAAACATGAGAGGGAGAAAAGAGAATATCCTTGCAACAAGGGTGGATGGAGCCAAGGCCAGGTTTATAAAGAAGGCTGTTCCGCAGGCAGCATACAACGAGACTGCGAAAACTCTTTTTATAAAATCCCATCCCGTAAAAATAACCGGAAAAGGGACTATCCTTGTTATATGCGCAGGCACATCGGACCTGCCTGTGGCAGAAGAGGCTGCTGTAACCTCTGAGGTGATGGGCAACAGGGTGGAGCGCCTCTATGATGTGGGGGTTGCGGGCATCCACCGGCTGCTCCATAAAAAGGAAAAAATCCTTTCAGCCAATTGCTTGATTGTTGTTGCGGGCATGGAGGGGGCGCTTCCCTCTGTCGTGGGCGGTCTTGTTTCCAGGCCTGTCATAGCGGTTCCGACCAGCATCGGCTATGGCGCAAACCTCGGCGGCCTCACAACCCTGCTGGCCATGCTTAACTCATGCGCTGCAGGCGTCACCGTAGTGAACATAGACAACGGATTCGGCGCCGGGTACGCGGCAAGCTTGATAAATAGGGGATAGATGAAAACAGAAAGATTGCTTGATTCTTTCTTATGATGGCGAGCATTATATAATCCAGCGGGGAGGAAAGCCTATAGCCTTTATGGGGCCGGTGGAGGAGTCAAGAAAAGAACGAACACTTAAGGAACTCAATGGCCTTCTTGAGCGTCTTCCAAAGCTTGGCAAAGAGGCGGCGACCTTTGAGCGGGATATTGAAGAGGTCAGAAGCCGCCAGCCAACCCTTTCTGCTGGTGAAGAATGGGCGTAATCCTTGACACGAGCATTCTGATTGCATACGAGCGCGGCTCTCTCAATCTGGACAAACTGGTAAAAGGAAGGGCATCAGAACTTTTCGGGATTAGCGTCATAATCGTTTCTGAACTCCTTCACGGAGTTCACAGGGCGGATTCCAAAAGCAGGAGGCTCAAAAGAGAGGCGTGGTGATTGATGTGTTTCCTGTCTATACTTTTGATGTCCCTGCCGCGAGAATATACGCAGAAATTTGGGCGCACCTTCTTAAAAAGGGTGTGCAAATAGGCGCTCACGACCTTATGATAGGCGCAACCGCCATCTCTCTCGGATTTTCAGTGGCAACACATAACGTGAGAGACTTTAAAAAGATCGAGGGACTTTCTTTACAGGTTGTTTAGCCGGACAATTCCTCCCAGTTAGATGGGTGGAGATTATGTTGTCAACAAATACAAATATCCCATTTTATAGCAAATGAAATCTCCGCTTTTTGATTCGGCAGGAAAGGCACGGAGGGCGTAGCCCGAAGCGCCTTTCCTGCCTCGGTCTCTCTGTCCAACCTTTATGAACCTGTTTATACAGAGCGTCATAACTTCGCATACCCGACCCACACTTCTCGTGTGGGTTCCCCGGCTCCTCGGTTCGTCGTTGCGGCGTATGCTAAAAATACGCCTCACTCCTCACCTTCGTCGCGCCTTGGTCTGCTTTGTTCTGATTTTAGTTGCTGTTAACACGTTTGTTATAGATTATAGATTTTTATAAATATTTCAGGTAAAATCAAGACAATAAAAAGCAGGCAATAGGTAATGCCCTTTAATTTATTCTTTAGAGGCATGCCCCCACACCAAAATTTTTGGTGTGGGGGCATGCATGGCAAAGAGGATGGCTGCTGCGCCAAAAATTTTGGCGCCAGGGCTGCACGGAGAATAGCTTGGAAATCAGATCAGACTTCCTTGTCATAGGGAGCGGTGCATCCGGCTTATATTTTGCATTGAAGGCCGCCAAACTGGGAACCGTCTCTATAGTTACCAAACGGGAAATAAGGGAATCAGCCACCTTTTATGCCCAGGGCGGTATAGCGTCTGTCCTGAGCGCAGAGGATAGCTTTGAAGCCCATGTAAAAGACACTCTGGAGGCAGGCGCAGGCCTGTGTCATGCCGATATTGTTGAGATGGTGGTAATGGACGGCCCGAACAGGATCTTAGAGCTGATGGAGCTCGGCGCGAAGTTTACTAAAAGGGTAGTAAACAATGTTGAAGAATTGGACCTCGGAAAAGAGGGCGGCCATTCAAAGAGACGCATAGTCCATGCAAAGGATATGACGGGCAAGGAGATAGAAGACGCCCTTCTCAAGGCTGTTGATGCTGAGAAAAATATTACGGTCTATGAAAATCATATAGCCATCGACCTTATAACGCATTCCAAGTTTGTAGAGCAAGCGGATGAAGATATCTGCTGGGGCGCGTATGTGCTGGATAAAAAAAGCGGAGAGGTTTACACATTTTTAGCAAAGGCCACAATCCTTGCCACCGGCGGCGCAGGCAAGGTTTATCTTTTTACCAGCAATCCGGACATTGCCACAGGAGATGGCATTGCAATGGCATACAGGGGAGGCGCCACCATAGCGAATATGGAATTTATTCAATTTCACCCGACCTGTTTGTATCATTCCAGGGCAAAGGGTTTTCTCATTTCCGAGGCGGTCAGAGGCGAAGGCGGCATATTGAGACTCAAAGACGGAACCCCCTTCATGGCGAAATATCATCCCAGGAAGGACCTTGCGCCGCGGGATATTGTTGCCAGGGCTATAGACTTTGAACTTAAAAAAAGCGGCGCTGATTGCGTGTATCTGGATATTACGCATAAGGATTCCGAATTCATAAAAACCCGATTCCCCAATATATATGCCAACTGTCTTTCATTCGGGTTTGACATGACCCGAGAGCCTATCCCGGTTGTTCCTGCAGCGCATTACACCTGCGGCGGTGTGCTGACAAATGATTATGGCGAAAGTTCCATCAGACGACTTTTTGCCATTGGCGAATCAGCCTGCACAGGCCTTCACGGAGCCAATCGTCTGGCGTCCAATTCTTTGCTGGAGGCCCTTGTTTTTGCCAACAGGGCGTCTCTCAAGGCAAAGGAACTGGTTGATAGAGCCGTTGCCGTTCCGCCGGTGCCCCGGTGGGAGACGGGAGGAGCGGTCAATAGCGACGAGGCGGTAATCATCTCGCAAAACTGGGATGAAATAAGGAGATTCATGTGGAATTATGTCGGCATTGTCCGTTCAAATAAAAGGCTTGAGAGGGCGTGCAGAAGGATAGAAAACCTCAAGGCTGAAATCAATGAATATTACTGGAATTTCACCGTCACCAGCGATCTCCTGGAGCTGAGAAACATTGCCACCGTTGCAGAGCTTATCATACGGTGCGCCATGCTCAGAAAGGAAAGCCGCGGACTTCATTATAATATAGACTACCCGGAGACAGATGATAAAAACTGGAAAAAAAATACTATTATATAAAATCTCAATGTCAAAATCCAAATATCAAATGGTAAGGTAAGCATCCAAAATTTCGGCTTGAAATGAAGCCAAAAGATCTGCGGACGGCAGAGGCTCATATTGAAATTTTTCAGGGCAAAACAAATTTTGCAGCGCTTCTTTCACCGACCCCGGCGCCTTCGTATTTTGCATTGCAAGGCAGGTTTCCAGAGGTTTTGTTGCAGCGCATTCATTGGGGTCTTGGCTCAGGTAAATTTCGACCCGCACTGCCGTGCTATCTGCGCTGTGGGAATGGTTTTGTCCTGAAAAATTTCAATATGAGCCTCTAAACCAAACTTTAAGCCGAAATTTTGGATGCTTACAATGAAGCTCAAAATCCAAAGTTTAAAACTTATTTTTTGATATTGGAGTTTTGGATTTGATTTGACATTTGACATTTTTCTTTTATAAGGGGGGTCTAACCGGGTGAAGACATTTACCGAATACCTATACTTTGAAACAAAGAAAAAGCGGGAATATATCAATGTTACGGATAAAATAGAAGAGATAGTCAGGAAGAGCGGCATTGAAGACGGGATGGCGCTGGTGTCTGCCATGCACATAACGGCGGGGATTTATGTAAACGATGCGGAATCAGGGCTTATCCAGGATATAGACCAGTGGCTGCAAAGGCTTGCCCCAGAAGGGCCCGACTACCGGCATCACAGGACAGGCGAAACCAACGGCGATGCGCATTTAAAAAACCTGCTCATCGGCCATCAGGTAATCCTGCCGATTACAAAAGGAAGAATGGACCTCGGACCCTGGCAGCAGGTGTATTATGCAGAATTTGACGGTCGCAGAAAAAAAAGAGTGGTAGTAAAGGTGATGGGAATGTAGGGGCATGGCATGCCCCTGCTATTCGACCACGACATTGGTAAGGGTCTTTTTTACCCCGGATACTGCCTGAATCTTGGTTATTACAACATCCCCCAATACCTTGAAGTTCGAGGCCCTAACATAGGCAATGACATCATAAGGGCCTGTAACCGCATGCGCCTCCCTTACGCCGCCTATCTTGCCTATCTTGTCCGCCGCTGACATGGACTTGCCATGCTCGCATTCTATAAACACATACGCTGATACTGACATAACCCCTCCGTGAAAGACAGGTTAAGGTTGAGGTTAAGGTTTAAACTGAAGCAGAGATTTTTAGATTTCCTTATCCTCAACCTCAACCTGTATTTATTTGGCGCCCCCGAGACGATTCGAACGTCCGGCCAACAGATTAGGAATCTGCTGCTCTATCCATCTGAGCTACGGGGGCGGAGAAATTTATTTCACATATTAACCATCGGCCATTTGCTTGTCAATAATTTTATTGCCAGGCAAATCTTTTCTTTCCTTGACAAGAGAATACAGCGTTGATATTTTTATGCGCAAGCTCAATTTTTTTAAATTTGGCGCTTTATCATCAATAGTGTTATTATACTTATTCATCATTATGAATGAAATATTGGCAGCCGACCGCATGAAAAACATACTGCAGGCCGTGATTATGCAGTATATCTACACGAGCGAACCGGTTGGTTCAGATATTCTCCGCAAGAAATATATTTCCGACCTCAGTCCGGCAACCATAAGGAATATTATGGCGGAGATGGAGGGAAGGGGTTATCTGATCCAGCCGCATGCATCTGCCGGAAGAATCCCTACTGATAAAGGGTTCAGGTTTTATGTGGACAGCATCATGGAGGTAAAAGAACTTCCCCGGCCGGAAAGGGAGAGGATCAAAACAAGGTGCCAGAGGTCACAGGAGATTGAAAAGATACTGTATGACGCCTCCGGTGTCCTGTCGTCCCTGTCCGATTGCATGGGGATTGTTCTTGCCCCGCGTTTTGAAAATGTTTTTATAAAGCACATGGAATTTATAAAGCTTGGCAGGATGCAGATTATGATGCTCCTTGTTTCCAATTCCGGCATTGTGCAAAACCGTATTGTCCGGATAGAAGAAGACTTGAAGCAGCGGGATATGGAAAGGATGTCGGCTTATCTCAACAGCATTGCGAAGGGATTAACACTGCGTCAACTGAAAATAAAAATATTACAAGAGATAAAAAAAGAAAAAAATCTTTACGACCGTTTTTTGGCGCGAGCGCTTACATTAAGCAAGATTGCCCTTGATAAAAGTGAAGGCTGCGACAACGTGTATGTGGAGGGAAAGACCAACATATTCGCCCAGCCTGAATTCATTGAAAATGCAGAAAAGATGAAGCTCCTCTTTAAGGCGTTTGAGGAAAAATCCATTCTGGTAAAAATTCTTGATAAGGCCATGGCTGACCATGGTGTTCAGATATCTATCGGTTCTGAAAATGGATTCCATGAGATTAAAGAATGCAGCATTGTGACCGCCCCGTACGGCAGCGATGGGAATATATTGGGAACCCTCGGGGTAATAGGGCCGAGAAGGATGAATTACGCCAGGGTCATACCCCTGGTCAATTATACCGCCGGTCTTTTAAGCGACATCATGGCCAGAAGAGAGGGAGTATAGGGGGTAAGGATATGGAAGAACAGGAAAAAGAGGTCACAGGAATAGGGGCGGCTCCCCGGGAAAAAGAGGGGAAGACACAGGAGGCATTACCTCCCGCAAGCGCCCTTGCGCAAACTGAAATAGAGTTCAAAAAACTGGCTGAACAGCTCGAGGAAAAAATAAAGGAAGCAGCCGCAAATTATGATAAATTTCTGAGGGCATGCGCAGATTTTGAGAACTACAAGAAGCGGGTGGAAAAAGAAAAGGGAGAGTTGGTCAGCTTTTCAAACGAAAGGCTTATAAGAGAACTCCTTCCTGTAGCAGATAACATGGAGAGGGCCATTGACCACATAGAAGACGAAGCAGACCTTGCCGCCGTCAAAGAGGGAATAAAACTTGTTTTGGATAATTTGATGGCGGTATTAAAGAAATTCGGCGTTGAAGAGGTTTCTGCAATGGGCGAAAAATTTGACCCCACGAAACATGAGGCGGTGAGCCAAGACGAGGCTGCTGAATGCAATCCGGGGACGGTTATTAAAGAGTTCCATAAATGTTATTATTTGAACGGCAGGCTCTTGAGGCCCGCCATGGTGGTTATATCTAAACCTCCCGAGGCAGCGCCTGAAATGGAAGAGATGCCGGGAGGGGAGGACTAATCAATAAAGAAAGTTGCAAGATTCAAGATGCAAGATTCAAGTTAATACTTGCAACTTGAAACTATATGTTATGGGCAAGGTCATAGGCATAGACTTAGGCACGACAAATTCCTGCGTCGCTGTTATGGAAAACGGCGCCCCTGTTGTTATACCTAATCAGGAAGGTGGAAGGACAACCCCTTCTGTAGTGGCCTTTGCCGACTCCGGGGAAAGGCTTGTTGGTCATGCCGCAAAGAGACAGGCTGTGGTAAATCCATCCAGCACCCTCTATGCAATCAAGAGGCTTATCGGCAGACGCTACAATACCCCGGAGGTGAAACGGACGCAGGAGTTGGTGCCGTTCAAAATTATAGAGGCCCAGAGCCAGGATGCATGGATAGAGGTAAAGGGAAAGACCATTTCTCCGCCCGAGGTTTCCGCTATGGTGCTTAAGCGAATGAAAGAGATAGCAGAGGATTACCTTGGAGAAAAGGCAACGGATGCCGTTATAACCGTCCCCGCATATTTTAATGACAGCCAGCGTCAGGCGACAAAGGATGCGGGCCAGATAGCAGGACTGAATGTCCTGAGGATTATCAATGAGCCGACAGCAGCAGCCCTTGCCTACGGTCTTGATAAAAATAAAAATGAAAGAATTGCCGTATTCGATCTCGGCGGCGGGACGTTTGATATATCCATACTTGAACTGAATGAAGGCATTTTTGAGGTCAAGGCTACAAACGGCGATACATTTTTAGGCGGCGAGGATTTTGACCAGAGGATTTTGGATTTTCTTGCAGAAGAATTTTTAAAAGAGAACGGCATAGACCTGACCCAGGATACGATGGCCCTGCAAAGGCTCAAGGATGTCTCGGAAAAGACCAAGTGCGAACTGTCATCGGTCGGGGAAACGGAGATACACCTGCCGTTCATATCCGCTGACAGCTCAGGTCCCAAACACCTCAGGAAAAAGATAACGAGAAGCCAGTTTGAAAAGATGGCGGATGACCTTATTGAGAGACTCGCAATGCCGTGCCATATCGCCCTGTCAGATGCAGGGCTTGAGCCTCAAGATATAGATGAGGTGATCCTGGTAGGCGGTATGACGAGGATGCCAAAGGTTCAGAAAAAGGTTGAGGAGATATTCCAGAGGCCTCCGCATAAAGGAGTAAACCCCGATGAGGTTGTCGCTATCGGCGCCGCTATCCAGGGCGGGGTTTTGAAGGGCGAGGTAAAGGATATCATCCTCCTGGATGTTATTCCGCTTTCCATCGGCCTTGAAACCAAAGGCGGCGTATTTACAAAACTGATACCGAGAAATACCACCGTGCCGACACGGAAGAGTCAGATATTCTCTACTGCTGCAGATAATCAGACAATAGTTTCTATTCACATACTTCAGGGCGAGCGGGAGATGGCTCAAGATAATAAATCGCTCGGACGCTTTGAACTGGTTGATATTCCGCCCCAGCCTATGGGTGTTCCTCAGATAGAGGTAACCCTTGACATTGATGCCAACGGCATCCTCCATGTATTTGCCAAAGACCTCGGCACAGGCAAGGAGCAGTCGGTAAAGGTTACCGCCTCATCGGGTCTGAGCCATGCAGCGATAGAAAAAATTATAAAAGATGCAGAGGCTCACCAGGAGGAAGACAAAAAGCGAAAAGAGCTGATTGACGCCAGAAACACCGCCCACAGTCTGATATATACCGCCGAGAGATTGTTGGTAGAAGTAGGGGGCCGGCTCAAAGAGGCTGACAGGAATGCTGTAAGAGAGGCATTGAACATGTTAAAACAGGCGATGGAAGGCGCAAACCATGATGCTATAAAAGCTGCGTCAGATAGATTGCTTCAGGCATCGGCAAAATTGACGGAGGGGCTTTAAAACAGTCTGCAAGTTGTTAGTCTACAAGTCTAAGAGTAAAAAACTTTTAGACTATTAGACTCGTAGACTTTTAGACTGTATTTATTTTTATGGCACAAAAAGATTTTTACGAAATACTGGGCATTGACAGAAACGCCACTGACGATGAGATAAAAAAGGCCTACAGGCAGCTTGCCCACAAATACCATCCTGACAAAAATCCGGGGGATAAAAGCGCCGAAGAACGATTTAAGGAAATCAATGCGGCCTACGAAGTTTTAAAGGACTCTGAGAAGAGGGCCCAGTATGACAGATTCGGCTATGCGGAGACAGGCGCAGGCTTTGGGCCAGGGGCTGGATTCGGCGTTGATTTCCAGGATTTATTCGGCGATGTATTCGGGGATTTTTTTGGCGCAGGCAGAAGACGCACGCGGGGGCAGCGCGGATCGGACCTAAGATATGACCTGGAAGTTACCTTTGAAGAAGCAGCCTTTGGCGCAGAAAAAAAGATAAAGATTCCCAAGACGGCAAAATGTCAAAAGTGCGAAGGTCGCGGCGCAAAACCAGGAACCTCCCCCACTACCTGCCCGACATGCAATGGAAGGGGGCAGGTGAGCTACCAGCAGGGCTTCTTCAGCATATCCAGGCCATGTTCCCGGTGCAGGGGTGAAGGGACTATAATAAAAGAGCCGTGCGCTGAATGCAGCGGTATCGGCAGGGTAAAGGATATAAAAACGCTCGGTGTAAAGGTTCCCCCTGGAGTTGAGACAGACACCAGGCTGAGACTATCCGGTGAAGGGGAATCCGGCGTCCACGGCGGTTCCCCTGGAGACCTTTACATTATCATTCATGTAAAACCGCACCCCGTATTTCAAAAACAGAATGACGATATAATTTGCGAAGTGCCCATAAGCTTTCCGCAGGCGGCTCTTGGCTGCGAGATAGATGTCCCGACACTGGAAGGAAATGTCAGGCTTAAGATTCCCGGAGGAACCCAGTCAGGCAAGATATTCAGGCTGAAGGGTAAAGGCATAGCCTCGCTCCACACAGGCCGGAGAGGCGATCAGCATGTGATCATCAAGGTGGAAACCCCGGCAAAACTTACACTGAGACAAAAGGAACTTCTGGAGGAGTTTGCCAGAATCGGCGGGGAAGAGACGACCCCGCTGAAGAAAAATTTTCTGGAAAAGGTGAAAAATCTGTTTGAATAAAAGAGCAATACAGAGAAGTGGCTGTGGGCTATGGGCTATGGGCTATGGGCTATGGGTTTTGCTATCGCCTATCGCCTATCGCCTATTGCCTATTACGGTTTGCTGCTTACTGTTTACTTTTATACCATATAGCGTCTTCGCTGACGAGCCTTTGCTCACTATTCCGTCCGCGCCTCTCAATATAAAAATCGGCGTCATTCTCCCTTTAAGCGGAAAATATGCTGCATTTGGCGAACAGGCATTAAAAGGGATATTGCTCGCAGCCGGTATCTTTGAAACCGCGCAGGACAATAAAAACCCGACCCCGGAAATAATCATCAGGGATACGAGAGACGATCCGGTTGCAACGGCAAAGGCGGTGGAAGAACTTGCCTTCCCCCCACCTTCCCCCCCCTTTAGTAAAGGGGGGGAGGGGGGGGTTGCCGGCATCATAGGTCCGCTTTTGAGCATAACGGCAATGGATGCTGCAAAAAAGGCGCAGGAATTAAAGGTGCCTGTAATTACGCTCTCTCAGAAAGACGGCCTCACCAGCGCAGGAGATTATATATTCAGGAATTTTCTCTTGCCGTCCGAACAGGCGAAGGCCGCTGCCGCCTATGCCATAAATAAATTAAACTATAAAAAGTTTGCTATACTTTATCCGAACAACCCTTATGGAATAGAGCTTGCCAATCTCTTTAAAGAGGAGATTAAGAAAGACAAGGGTGAGATAGTGGCCGAAGGGCAATACAAGGAAGGTCAGACATATTTTGGAAAAGAGATTACGCAATTATTTAAAATAAAGGAGACTGAAAAAAAAGAAGGCCGAAGAAAGATAAAGATATTTGAACCCGCCGTAACAGCAGACGCCCTTTATATACCGGACTATTTTGATACTGTGGGTCTCATAGCCCCTTACCTGGCGTATTATAATATCAAGGATGTCAAGCTCCTCGGCGTGAGCGGCTGGAACTCTCCCAGGCTCATAGAGCTCGGAGGTAAATATGTTGAGGGTGCGGTATTTGTCGACGGCTTTTTTGCAGGCAGCAAGAGAGCAATGACTGCGCAGTTTGTCAATAATTTTAAAAATATATACGCAGCGGAGCCGGGCATTATTGAGGCTCAGGCCTATGACGCAACGAAAATAATAATAGATGCCATAATAAGAGGGAATGGGAAAAAAGAAGAGATACGGGCAGCGCTTGCTCATGTGAAAGACTTCCCGGGGGCAACGGGCGATATCACCTTTGACAGCAATAGAGAGGCTGTGAAAAACCTTTTTATGCTTGAAGTCAAGAACGGAAAGATAGTGGAAATAAATTAAAATACGGCGATAGGCAATAGGTTATAGGCTATGGGCAATGGGCAATAGGCGATAGGTAAAAAACCCATAGCCTATAGCCCATAGCCTATCGCCTGTCTTTTTATTGCCCATCGCCTGTATTTACTTTTTATGCCCAAACTCACCCACATAGATAAACACGGCAAGGCAAAGATGGTGGATGTGACCGCCAAGGAGATAACGAACAGAGAGGCGGTTGCGAAGGGGAGAGTTTTTATGCAGCCCGCCACCTTTGAGGCGGTGCTGGCCAATGGAATTCAAAAGGGCGATGTCCTTGCCGTTGCCAGGATTGCCGGTATTATGGCGGCAAAGAAAGCGGGAGATTTAATACCGCTATGTCATCCGCTGAACATAACCGCCGTAGATATATCGTTCGAGCCATTACCAGAGAAAAACTGCATTGATATAACTGCAACGGCGAAGGTCTCCGGCCGGACAGGCGTAGAAATGGAGGCATTAACAGCGGTTTCTGTTGCTGCGCTTGCCATATACGATATGTGCAAGGCCGTTGACAAAGGAATGACAATCTCCGATATACGGCTTGTGAAAAAGACAGGCGGCAAGAGCGGGATATATAAGAACAGGCGATAGGTCATAGGCAATAGGCGATAGACAAAGAAATTCTAAATTCTAAACTCAAAATTTTAAATTTAAAATTTGTAATTTGGATATTAGAATTTCTAATCCTATAGCCCATTGCCTATTGCCTGTTTTTATATTTACATCATCTCCTATTTTGGCTATAATTCACCGTTATGGAAAAAGAAAGATTGGAATTCTTCAGACGCCTCCTGAATGCAAAACTGGAGGAGCTGCTTACCGGGGCCGGAAAGGCAGTAGTGGAGATGAGCGAATCCAAAGAAGAAGGCTTCCCTGACCCTACTGACCGGGCATCCCTTGAGACGGACAGGAATTTTTTACTGAGGGTCAAGGACAGGGAAAGAAAACTTATTGTAAAGATTCGGGAGGCGCTTAAGAGGATAGACGACGGAACTTACGGGGTCTGCGAGATATGCGGGGAAGAGATATCGGAAAAAAGACTTGAGGCAAGACCTGTCACCACCTCGTGCATAAAATGCAAAGAGGAAGAAGAGGCGCAGGAGAAGCAGAAAATAAGGAAATAGAATGGAGAGTTGAGCAACTATGCCGGAACTTAGAAAAGACCCTATAATAGGAAGGTGGGTGATTATCTCGACAGAAAGGGGCAAAAGGCCTTCGGAGTTTATTGTGCAGCATCCGCCGACCAAAAACGGTTTCTGCCCCTTCTGCCCTGGAAACGAAGATAAGACCCCCCAGGAAATACTCGCTTACAGGTCCGATGGTTCCAAACCAAACACCAATGGATGGACTCTCAGGGTAGTGCCGAACAAATACCCTGCCCTGCGTATCGAAGGAGACCTGAACAGAGAAGGCGACGGCGTATACGACAAGATGAACGGCGTAGGCGCTCATGAGGTGATTATTGAATCCACCAATCACAAAGATACTTTATCCAGCATATCGGAGAAACAGTTTGAGGATGTGCTCTGGTCATACCGGGATAGAATCATAGACCTTAAAAAAGATCCCAGATTCCGTTATATCCTGATATTTAAAAATCACGGCGAGGCGGCAGGCGCCTCTCTGGAGCATACCCATTCTCAGCTTATAGCCCTCCCCATCATACCAAAGAGGGTTACAGAGGAGCTGGACGGTTCTCTGGAGTATTACAATTACAAGGAGAGATGCGTTTTTTGCGACATCATTCGTCAGGAGATAATGCAGGGGATGCGTATCGTCGCTGAAAATCCGGATTTTATAGCAGTAACTCCTTACGCCCCAAAGGCTGCATTTGAGGTATGGGTGCTTCCCAAACGACATGAGGCCGCCTTTGAAAATGCCCAGAAGCACGAATATGAAAATCTTGCCAAGCTTTTTTCCAATACGCTGAAGAGGATGGACAAGGTGCTGAACTTTCCGCCCTACAACTTTATACTCCACACATCGCCGTTAAAAAACGAAGACAGCCAGCACTATCACTGGCACTTCGAGATCATGCCGACGCTGGTCAAGGTCGCAGGTTTTGAATGGGGTTCAGGGTTTTATATAAATCCGACCCCGCCGGAAGAGGCGGCAAAGTTCTTGAGAGAAGCAAAAATATAAAAAAGCAGGGGCTAGGGGATAGGGGCTGGGGGCTGGTAAAAATCAACAACAAGTCCCCAGCCCCTAGTCCCCAGTCCCTGTATCTGAACCATGGGCTACGATATCCTTTCCAAAATCATAGAATTTACCGATTCTGAAGAGCCTCTGGAAAAAAGGCTTGAGGATGCTGCAGGGCTTCTGGCGGACTCCTTTGCCTTTGACCAGTGCGCCATTTATCTTCTCAACACGGAGAAAAGTAAATTAAACCTTTCGGTAGTTGTTGGAAATAAACAGGGTTGTCAGCAAGAATACAAAGCAGGCGAAGGCCTGTCCGGCCTGGCGATGAAGCAAGGCAAACCTATAATTATCACCCACTCCCGGCCAAATAAGGAATTATGGCGGGGGGTTTATGATAAAGGGGCCCTTGGTTTTACAACTATTATCTGCGCCCCCGTGAAGGATGATATTTTTTATGGTATACTTTATCTCAAAAACAGAGAGAAAAAGACGATACCCCCAAAAAAAAGGAGGCTGCTGGATGTCATTACGCTGCAGCTTGCCACAGCCATTAAAAATTACGAATGCATTATTCATTTAACAGATGCCAATAAAAAAATGCAGGATATGCAGGCAAGGCTCGTTCATGCGGAAAAACTGCTTGCACTCGGCGAAATGGCTGCTACACTTGCACATGAAATAAGAAATCCTCTTATGTCCATCGGCGGCTTCGCCAAAAGGCTGCACCAGCAGTTGGGCCCTGATTCTTCTCATACGGTATATGTGCAGCGGATTGTCAAAGAAGTGGAGCGGCTTGAAAGGCTTATGGACGGGATCGTTCATTTCTCGGAAAAGGATGGCTATGAGCTTTCACAGGAAGATATTAACAGCATCATGGACGAGGTTATTCAATTTTTTGAGGATGAGTTTAAGAGAAATGGGATCTATGTGGCCAAAACCCTTTCCCCTGATATGCCTATGGTAGAGGTTGACCGCCAGCAGGTAAAACTTGCCTTCAATAATCTTCTTGCCAATGCTATTCAGGCTATGGGGGGCGGCGGGATCCTTATCTTGCAAACACGACAGGAGGGCGGCTGGATAGTGGCGGAGGTGAGCGATACCGGCGGAGGAATTGATCCCAAGATAATGGGCAATATCTTTAACCCGTTTTATACTACGAAAGCAAGCGGAACCGGCCTTGGCCTCGCCATAACCCACTCCATTATAACGAATCATAAAGGCATTATAGAAGTGAACAACAATATAGGCGTAGGGGTAACATTTACCATAAAACTGCCTGGCGCAGCAAAGGCAGGCAGTAACCAGAGAGCCATAGGCGGTTGAAACTGTTTATCGCTTACTATGTCGGGAGGGTATTATGAATCCCGTCAGACCTTATTGTTTTTTTGGTTCTTTCGTAAAAAAGTTGCTCTTTTACTTAAAAAACCTCGTTGGGAAGAGGCATGGGGAATTTTTTCGGTCAAAACAAATTTTGCCGTGCCTTTTCAAGACCCCAGCGCCTTCGTATTTTGCCTGAGCAGGCAGGTTTCCAGAGGCTTTGTTCAAGTAAATTCAGTGGGGTCTGAGCTTGACGCAATTTTATTTTACCCCTGCCGTGCTATCGGCAATATGGAAATAATGTTTTGACCGAAAAAATTCCCCATGCCTCTTTTAGGCGGTGTTTTCAACTAAAATACGAAAGAACCGTTTTTTTAAGGTTTGGCGGGACAGAGAAAAGGAGGGATAACGGGATGAACGAAAAAATCCTTGTGGTAGATGATGAGGAAGGGATAAGACTTTTATATAAAGAAGAGCTGACGGACGAAGGATTGAATGTTGAGTTGGCGGCATCAGGGGAAGAGGCCCTTGCCAAGTTGGAAAGGGAAAAGTTTGACCTTATAGTTCTTGATATCAAGATGCCGGGAATGGACGGCATAGAGGTGCTTAGAAGGGTAAAGGAAAAATGGAAAACCCTTCCGGTCATATTATCTACCGCCTATCATCATTACAAACAAGAATTCGGCACATGGGCATCCGACGCCTATGTGGTAAAATCATCCGACCTGAAAGAATTAAAAACAACCATAAAGGATATACTCAATACCGGGAGGAAATAATCCGCAATCCAAAATTCAAAAAATGGGGGGGTTAGCTCAGTTGGGAGAGCGTCACGTTCGCAACGTGAAGGTCGCCGGTTCGATCCCGGTACCCTCCACCAAATCTACCTTGCTGCCTTCAGATTATTTACTACCGCATTTACCAACAGACATACCACGCATCGTTTTGATTCTTTCGTATTTTACCCCCACACCAAAGAGAAACATTTTGGTGTGGGGGTTTAGCTGAAAAAGCAGCCTGAAAGAGTCAAAGTTTTTGCTATGACGTCCTACCCCTCTGTCTCTGCGCTACCATTTCCTTCACTATCTTTTCCTCATCAGCCTTTGTCTTGATCGCTTCGTCCAGCCTTTTCTCAAGAAGCGTATTCAGAATCTCAGTGTAGAAAGGCCCTTCAGGCACACCCAGTCTTTTCAGGTCATTGCCGTGGGTCAAGGTTTTCTGTTCTCTGAGATGGGTGATAAAATGGGAGATAAGTTTTTTTGTATCGTCCGATTTTGTCCTTGCCATGATGTATAAAATATCTTCCATCGGGAGAGGCTTTAAAATAGCATAAACTTCGCTGTTCTTGAAATCTTTTTTCATTTGCAGCATGTTCAATGCCTTTCTCGCATCACCCCTTGCCTCCAGGACAGCAACCCTGCGCTTGCCTGCAATGGCGAGCCTCTTCTCAACTTCCCGCGTCTCATCATCCTTCAGCTGGTCTGTAATGGCAAGGAACAATACAAGCCATGTTTCTATCGTCTCTTCAAGATACAGGAGCTGATGCCAGGACAGAACATCCCTTGCCCTTGCCACAAGCGCCATCTCTTCTTCGCTAAGATTGATAACCGGGTGAATATACTTGATAAGGTCAAATTTTTTTATACGGTCAATGGCCCTGAGAAAATTTTTCTCTTCAAGCATGGCCTTGAGCTCATTCAAGAGCCTTTCCCCGCTTATCCTCTGCAGGAGATTTAACCTGACTGCATTTTTTATAAGGCTCTGGGTATGTTTGGCCATGACAAAGCCATAACGTTGTTCAAATCTAACTGCCCTGAAAACCCGTGTAGGGTCTTCAACAAAGCTTAAGTTGTGGAGAACCTTGATAGTCTTTTCCTTGATATCCCGCTGGGCGCCGAAAAAATCTATCAGCTCTCCAAAATTTTTTGGGTTCAATGCCGCTGCCAGGGTGTTGATGGTAAAATCCCTCCGGTATAAATCGAGTTTTAAAGAGGATAATTCCACGGTCGGCAGCGCCCCAGGTTTTTCATAATACTCAAGCCGCGCCGTAGCCACATCTACCTTGAATTTATCAGGGAATACAATAAGCGCCGTCCCGAATCTTTCGTGGCTCTTTACCCTGCATCCGAACCGCTTTGCAAAGGCATTGGCGAATGCAATGCCGTCGCCTTCAATTACAATATCAACATCGAGATTTTCGTAATTGAGAATCAGGTCTCTTACAAAACCTCCCACCGCATACGCCTTAAAGCCAAGCTCCTCAGCCACCCTGCCTGCATTTTTTAAAATATCCGCCACCCTCGCAGGCAGCCTGTCCTGCATGAGACGGGCAATGGTTTTGTGCCTCCTCAGAGGCGTTTCTTCCGCAGGATGCGGCTCTATCTTGAGCTCTTCATGGAGAAGCCGCAAAAGGTCTGTGCGGGTAATGACGCCTGCAATCTTCCCCTTGTCTATGACAGGAAGAAGCCGCTGGTGATGTCCTATGATCGCCTCCTGCACCTCGGCGATAGAGGCTTCCGGCGAAACGATTTCAAATTCAGGGGTCATATATTCCTTCGCCGGCACATCCTTTAAGCCGTGATATACGGCCTTTTCCACCACCTGTCTTGTTATGATGCCTAAAACCTCTCCATCCCTTACCACAGGCATTGCATTGATGCTATATCTCAGAAGCGTATCCTTTGCGTCATTGATAGCGGCGTCTTCGAAGAGGATTATGGGAGGGCTGGACATAATATCCCGCGCAGATTTCTTTGGGGCAATCTTATCCTTTAAAGCAGCAATGAGTTTTTCCCTTGCCTGAATGAGCGTAACATCCTTGAGCGTGGCTGAGGCTGCGGTCGGATGGCCGCCGCCGCCGAGCGCCTGCGCTATTGCGCCTGCATTTACCTCTTTTATCCTGCTCCTGGCAATAAGGTGAATCCTGTTTTCCATGCTGATAAGGGCAAAGAGGCAGTTTATATGCTCAATATCTTTGAGCTTATGCACGAGAACAGCCAGGTCTCCCATATATGTATCAGCAGCGGCCTCGGCAATAACCACCTCTGTCCCGGCAATGGAATAGGTAATTGCTGACTGAAGCAGGTCATTCAAGAGCGAAACCTCTTCCGCGGTAAGCTCTTTGGTGATAAGGTCAGATACGATATTGAGATTTGCGCCTTTGGATAGCAGAAATGCCGCCGCCTCATAGTCTTCTACGGTTGTGGAGGAAAATGTTAAAGAGCCGGTGTCCTCGTATATGCCCAGCATAAGGACCGTAGCTTCTTCCGGGGCAAGCTCAATGCCCTTTTCCTTGATGATGAGCGTTAAAATGGTAGTGGTGGCGCCGTAAGGATGCGTCACCTCTGCCGAGCCGCGGATATCGTCCGGAGATTTTGGATGATGGTCATAAATGTGGATGTCAAGACCGGGCTTATGGATAATCTCCGCAAATTTGCCGATCCGCGTAGCCTGCCGTATGTCAACGAGGATGAGTCTCGTAATCTCGTCCATCTTGATGTTTTTTATTTTTTCAATTTCAAAGAGGCGGAACTCCGGCCTCTCAAAAAAATCTCTGAGATTTTTTTCCAGCGAGCCGGGAAAGGTAAGAACAGCGTCCGGATAAAGCTTTTTTGCAGCCAGCATGGATGCCAAAGTGTCAAAGTCTGCGTTGATATGGGATGTGATGACTTCCATCGTATCTGTTTGGCGCGCTACTTCTTCTTTATGATTTTCAGTCTCTCACTGATTTCCTTATCATAACCCCTGTCCGTGGGATTATAATATTTCTTCCCTTTCAAGGCATCAGGCAGGTAATCCTGCTCCACCTTTGCGCCCTCATAGTTGTGAGGATACTTGTATCCCTTGCCATATCCGAGCTTTTTCATAAGCCCTGTCGGCGCATTTCTGATATGCAGGGGGACAGGCAACGCGCCTTTTTTCCTGACATCCTCCAGTGCTTCTAAATACGCCAGATACGAGGCATTGCTCTTGGGCGCTGCTGCAAGATATGTAACGCCATGGGCAAGGGGGATCCACCCTTCGGGCATGCCGACGAAATCAACAGCGTCCTTCACAGCAACGGCTACAGAGATAGCATTCGGGTCTGCGTTGCCGATATCCTCTGACGCAAATATAACCATCCTCCGGGCAATAAACAAAGGGTCTTCCCCTGCCTCCAGCATCCTGGCAAGCCAGTAGAGGGCTGCATCAGGGTCGCTCCCCCTCATGGATTTTATAAATGCCGAGATTACATTATAATGCTCCTCGCCTTCCTTGTCATAGAGAAGGGCCATCTTCTGAACCGCCTCCTGCATTGACTTAAGCGTAATCCTGCGCATACCGTCTTTATCCTGCCGGGTTATCATAACCGATGCCTCTAAACCATTGAGCGCCGCCCTTGCGTCGCCATGGGCATATTCAGCCAGAAATCTCACGGCATCTTCTTCCAACGCGCAATTGAGATTGCCCAGCCCCCGCTCCTTATCTTCCATTGCCCTTTTGATGATAACCTTTAAATCCTCCTCTGCCAGCTGCTCAAGAAGCAATACCTTGCATCGGGAAAGGAGCGGGGCATTGACTTCAAAGGAAGGGTTTTCTGTTGTTGCGCCGATAAGCGTAATGGTGCCGTCCTCCACATAATGGAGGAATGCGTCCTGCTGAGCCTTGTTAAACCTGTGGATCTCGTCTACAAAAAGGATTGTCCTGCGGCCTCGTAGTCGCAGCTCATCTTTTGCCTCATCTATCACTGCCCGTATATCCTTTACCCCGGAGAGCACCGCAGAAAAGGATACAAAGTTCACCCCAATGGCATTGGCAATAATATTGGCAAGGCTCGTCTTGCCGGCCCCGGGAGGCCCCCAGAGGATTAAAGACAGAAGCTCCTTTTTTTCCAAGAGTCTTGTTATAAACTTTTCTGGGCCAAGCAAATGCCTTTGGCCGACAACCTCATCTATATTTCCCGGTCTCATCCTGTCCGCCAGGGGGCTTATTTTAGCGGCATCCTTTTTTATTTTTTTCTCAAAAAGTTCCATAGTCTTGCATCCTGAGCCTTCTTTAAATATACTATACTATAAAATCAGCGCAACAGCAAAGCGCGTAAGCATCCAAAATTTCGGCTTGAAATGAAGCCAAAAATCGGCATACGGCAGAGGCTCATCTTAAATTTTTCAGGACAAAACCATTCCCACAGCGCAGATAGCGCGGCAGTGTGGATCAAAATTTTCCTGAGCCAAGACCCCACTGAATGTGCTGCAACGAAGTCTCCGGAAAACTGCCTTGCAGAGCAAAATACGAAGGCGC
>JACQEJ010000066.1 GCA_016200645.1 Deltaproteobacteria bacterium
CCGTAGGAGTCTGGCCCGTGTTTCAGTGCCAGTGTGGCTGATCGTCCTCTCAGACCAGCTACCCGTCTTAGCCTTGGTGGGCAGTTACCCCGCCAACAAGCTGATGGGACATGGGCTCATCAATAAGCTGCAGGTCCTTGCGGATCCCCGTCTTTAACCCCGCAACAAAGTTGTGTGGTCTTATCCGGTATTAGCCCTCCTTTCGGAAGGTTATCCCGGTCTTAAGGGTAGATTACCCATGCATTACTCACCCGTTCGCCGCTCTACTTATGGAGTTGCCCCCACTTTCTCGCTCGACTTGCATGTGTTAGGCGCGCCGCTAGCGTTCGCTCTGAGCCAGGATCAAACTCTCCACTTAAATTGTGAAAGTTGATTTATTACAAAGAAAAGAAATTTGACAGACTTGACAGTTGCTATTTAGTTTTCAAAGAACAAACTCTCTCTTTATATTATAAAACAGTTTTAGCTTAGAATCAACCTCACCACACTGTAGAGGATTATTTATATAGCAATTTAATTTCTATGTCAAGAAAAAAATGGGCACTATATGAATAGGCTGTCAAAATATGGTTGCAGGCAGCCATAACCATTTATACTTCCATTATCTCCTTTTCTTTGTGCTTTAATATATCGTCAACCCTGGCTATCGATTTGTCTGTTATTTCCTGAATCCTGGCTTGGGCCTTTTTCAAATCATCCTGCGAAATTGTCTTATCCTTTTCCAATTTTTTAATCTCTTCATTGGCATCTCTCCTGTGATTTCTTATCGCAATCTTGCATTCCTCTGCAATTTTTTTTGCCATCTTTACTATCTCTTTCCGCCGTTCCTCTGTAAGCGACGGAATGGCGATACGGATAAGTTTTCCATCATTGGTTGGATTAAGCCCCAATTCCGAACTCATAATAGCCTTTTCTATATCCGCCAGAATGCTTACATCCCACGGCTGAATGGCAATAAGTCTGCTCTCCGGAACTGACATGGTAGCAAGCTGATTTATCGGTGTCGGCGTTCCATAGTAGTCAACTCTCACATCTTCAAGCATGGAAAGAGATGCCCTTCCCGTTCTCAGTTTTGCAAGTTCACGATGGAACACATCTATTGCTTTGTCCATCTTGTCCTTCAGTTCTTTAAAAACCGCGTCTGTCATATTATCACCTTATTATCTAACAATAGTTCCTATCTTGGCGCCTTTCACAATCTTCTCTATATTGCCTCTTGTCTTCAGATTGAATACAATGATGGGCAGTTTGTTATCCATGCACAGGGATATGGCGGTTGCATCCATAACCTTCAACCCCTTTTTCAGAACATCTATATAGGTAAGCTCATCAAACTTTCTTGCCTTCTTATCCTTCGCCGGGTCTCTATCATAAACACCGTCAACCTTGGTTCCCTTGAGTATCACATCTGCGTGTATCTCCATGGCCCGGAGAGAAGCGGCCGTATCTGTTGTAAAGTAGGGATTGCCTGTGCCGGCGGCAAATATGATAACTCGCCTCTTTTCAAGGTGTCTCACCGCCCTGCGCCTTATGTACGGCTCTGCCAATTCCTTCATCTCTATTGCTGACATGACACGGGTATAAACCCCTTTTTTTTCAAGCGCATCCTGAAGCGCCAGAGCATTAATAACCGTTGCCAGCATACCCATATAATCCGCCGTTGCTCTGTCCATGCCGTTGGCGCTGGCAGCAATGCCTCTAAAGATATTGCCTCCGCCTATAACAATGGCAACCTCTACCCCAAGGTCATGTATATTTTTTATCTCCCGTGAGATGGTGTCTATAACCTTTACATCCAATCCATAGCTCTGTTCCCCCATAAGGGCCTCACCGGAAAGTTTTAAAAGTATGCGTTTGAATTTTGGTTTGGACATATTAAATACAGTCTAAGAGATCGATAGCCTACGAGCCTATAAGTTTTAAACCTTGTAGGCTAACAACTTGTAGACTATTCGTCTGTTTTTCCCCCCACCTTAAATCTGACAAACCGTCTTATTGATATGTTTTCCCCAAGCTTTGCTATAGTCGCAGTTAAGAGGTCTTTGACCGTGGTATCAGAATTTTTTACAAATGGTTGCTCCATAAGGCATGTCTCCTGAAAAAACTTTTCTATCTTGCCGTCAACCATCTTCTCCACAACCTTTTCCGGCTTGCCTGACTCAATGGCCTGGGTTTTAAATATAGCTCTCTCCTTCTCAATTACCTCCTGCGGGACATCCTCTCTTTTTACATGCTGCGGATTCAAAGCTGCTATATGCATTGCTATATCTTTTACAAGGGATTGAAATTCGTCGGTTTTGGCGACGAAATCGGTTTCGCAGTTTACTTCGACAAGCACGCCGACCTTGCTTCCCGCATGGATATACGAACCTACCCTCCCCTCTGATGTAGCCTTATCTGCCCTCTTTGCCGCCGTTGCGAGACCTTTCTCCCTGAGAAAGGTAACAGCCGCTTCAAAATCAAGATTTGCAGCGGCAAGGGCCTTTTTACAATCCATAATCCCTGCCCCGGTCTTTTCTCTTAAATCCCTAACCTGATTTGCCGATATTTCCATAACCCCCCCAATAAATAAAAATCCAAAACTCAAAACTAATAAGTCTTATAAGTCGCATAAGACTTATTTTTAGTTTTAAGAAGCCGCTGCTTCTGTTGGAGCGGTCGCTGCTGCGCCTTTCTTCTTATCCGTTGCCGCCTGAAGACTTTCTTCATAAAGATGCCTGCCTTCCAGACAGGCATCTGCAACGGCTGCAACAAACAACTGGATGGCCCTGATGGCATCGTCATTCCCGGGAATAATATAGTCCACTCCGTCAGGACTGCAATTGGTATCCACAACCGCAACAACCGGTATCCCGAGCTTATTCGCCTCTTTCACAGCAATGGCCTCTTTTTTCACATCTATGACAAATATAGCGTCAGGCAATTCATTCATCTCTTTTATGCCCCGCATATATTTATCCAACTTAATCCTCTCTCTTTCCAGCATCAGAGCCTCTTTCTTTGTTGTAGCTCCCATTTTGTCTTCGGTTTTCATGGCTTCCAGTTCATTCAGTCGGGCGATATTTTTCTTTATGGTTGAAAAATTTGTTAGCATCCCGCCAAGCCATCTCTGGTTGGCATATAACATGCCGCATTTTTTGGCCCCCTCCTCAATCGCCGATTGGGCCTGCTTCTTTGTGCCGACAAAGATAACCTTTTTGCCACCGGCTGTGACCTCCTTAAGAACGTCATAAGCCACCTTAAACATCTTTACGGTCTGCTGAAGGTCTATGATATAGATCCCATTCCTCGCGCCGAAGATGTAGGGCTTCATCTTTGGGTCCCACCTTTTTGTCTGGTGGCCAAAATGCACCCCTGCCTCCAAAAGCTGTTTCATTGTAAGATACGCCATACCGCCTCCTTTTTGGTTTTTTCCTCCACCATCTTACTGCTGCCACAGGATCCTGATAAGGACACCGCTATGACAATCCGATGGTGTGCGAATTGATTAACCTAACTTTTTTAGCATACTGTTTTTTGATTTGCAAGCTTAAAATCAGCCCATGTCAACCCAAAATCATGCGGGCGCTTTCATATATATCAGGCAATGCACACGCCGCATCTCGTGCACCTCCCCGACCAAAGCTCCGCCCGGGGTCCCCGACACGGCGGTGTTGTCTGCCCCTTCAATGCCCGCTGATACTCTTTCCACAGATATTCTTTTTTAAGGCCGGTATCTATAAAATCCCAGGGGAGTATCTCTGAAAAATCCTTCACCCTGAAATTTATCTCCGGCCCCGCGTCCTTTAGCGCATCTTTCCAGCCCCTTTTATAGGCACCAACCAATATCTTACCCACCCTCCTGTCACCCACAGACAAAAGGGTTTGGATATAACCTTCCCGTGGAGAAAGGAATGAAAGTTTTATCCCTTTTTCGTTTTTCAACCTCTGTTGCATTATCTCCATTTTATTCCTCAACGATTTCACATCCTCATAAGCGCACCACTGAAAGGGGGTAGACGGTTTGGGGATAAACGGGTTTATGCTCAAGGTAATCAAGCCGCCTTGCGTCACCATTTTTATCTTGAGAACAAGGCTAACAACAGCCTCTATATCTCCAAGGGTTTCTGTGGGAAAACCGATCATAAAATAGAGCTTTAATTTCTGTATGCCTGCTTCTGAGATAAGGGCTATGGATTCTACGATATCCTGTTCAGATATTCTTTTATTGATAACATCCCTTAATCTTTCTGAGCCTGCCTCAGGCGCAATGGTAATGGTCTTATACCCTCCTTGTCTCAGAAGCCCGAGCATTTCCCTGTCCATGACATCAAGCCTGAGAGACGAGAGTGTAAGCTCGCCGCCATTTTCTATAACTGCCTTGCTTAAAAGTTTTAAATCCTGATATTCCGATACGGCGGCGCCAACAAAGCCAACCTTTCCGGTAAACTCCATGCTTTTCAAAACTTCGTCCCGCAGGATAGTGAAATCCCGTTCGCGCGGCGGCAGATAAATAAAGCCTGCCGCGCAGAATCTGCATCCCCTTCCGCAGCCTCTCTCTACCTCAAGGAGATAAGTATTTCTGAAGTTTGTCTCATTGGTCAGGATATTTGAAGCAGGGACTGGCGAGGCATTCAGGTTTTTTGCCTTTCTGCTCTTTACTTTTTGGGGCGCTCCTTTTATGGCCTGAATTCTTTCAATAAAATTTCCTTGATATGCGATATGATAAAAATCCGGTATATAAACCCCTTCAACCTGAACCATGGCTTGCAGAAGGTCCTCTTTTGCTTTATACCTCGCCGCTCTAAAGGCATCTGAAAATTCCGGGACAAACTCCTCGCCTTCGCCGATGGCAAAAAGGTCAAAGAAGTCTACAATTGGCTCAGGATTTAAAGATGCGGCAACACCGCCCGCCATAATGAGCGGCTTGGCTGTATCCCGCTCGGATGACAGAAATGGTATTCCGGCAAGGTCAAAGATTTTCAGGATATTCAGGTAGTCTTCTTCAAATGATATAGAAAAAGCAATGATGTCAAACCCGGCAAGCGGCCTCTGGGATTCCAATGAAAAAAGGGGAGTATTTGTTCTTTCAAATTCCGCCATATCCTCGGAAGAAGGGAGAAATGCCCTTTCGCATACGACATAATCAAGGTCATTGAAAAGACGATACATGGCCTGAAACCCGAGGTTGCTCATGCCGATGAAGTATGAGTTCGGATAAACAAGACAGACGCTTATTCTGCCGCCCCGCTCCTTGTAAATTGTTCCCTTCTCCTTTGAGAGAAGTTCCTTTGTCTTTTTTTTAAGCTGCCAGGAAATAAGAGATGCCCTCCTTGCAAAACCATTGCTCTCCTTTTATAAAGGGTATCATAAATACAAGTTGATTCACAAGAATGTGGGGTAACAAAAATTATGCTTTGGTAAAAAGGGGGAGGGCAACAAAGACAGCTTGAATGAGCGGGCATGGGGTAACCCCGATGGAAAGAGAAAAAGGAACAGTTTCCCCTTGAGAATAAACGTTCTTTTTTACAGTCTCTTTATTTACTGATACCTGTTAACTGACAACTCAGTTGGCTTCCTATTCAGTCCGCCTGTTTCCTTAAAAATGTCGGCGTATCATAGGCATCTTCATCCAGGGCATTAAAACCGCCGAGGGGCTTAAGCCTTTGAACCTCCGAGGCCCCTACCTCGTATTTCTTCTCTTTTTCTCTCCTGACAATGGTTGGAATATCAAGGTCGCCGATTACAACAGCCGGCGCAATAGCCTTTGTCGGCGATACCTTCCGTTCATCCTTGCCAAAACCGGTGGCAATGACAGTGACCCTCACTTCTTCACCCATCTTTTCATCAATTACCGCGCCGAAGATGATATGGGCATCCTCGTGGGCCTCTTCCTGAATAAGCCTTGAAGCCTCATTGACTTCATGCAGTGTTATGTCAGATGCGCCGGTAATGTTGATAAGCACGCCTTTTGCACCGTGGATGGAAATATCTTCCAGGAGAGGACTGGATATGGCCCTTCGCGCTGCCTCTACCGCTCTGCTATCACCGCGCGCAACACCCGAGCCCATAAGCGCAAGCCCCATCTCGCTCATTATGGTTCTTACATCAGCGAAGTCCACATTTACAAGACCGGGGATGGTGATGACATCTGATATGCCTTTTACCGCCTGATACAAAATCTCGTCGGCGTGCTTAAACGCCCGAGGAAGGGAGGTGCTCTTGTCTGCAATGGATAAGAGCCTCTCGTTCGGAATAGTTATAACCGTATCCACTACCCCTTTAAGCGCCTTAAGCCCCTCTTCTGCCTGCCTCATCTTCTTTTTCGCCTCAAAGGCGAAGGGTTTTGTTACCACTGCAACTGCCAGGGCTCCGACCTCTTTGGCCACCTCTGCCACAACCGGCGCGCCGCCTGTGCCTGTTCCTCCGCCCATGCCCGCTGTGATGAAAACCATATCTGCTCCATCAAGGACATCTTTAAGCCTATCCCTGCTTTCCACTGCAGCATTTCTGCCGATTTCAGGGTTTGCTCCGGCGCCAAGGCCTTTGGTCAGATTTTCGCCCAGTTGAATCTTGATAGGCGCCTTTGATGCGCCGAGGGCCTGGCTGTCTGTATTGGCAGCCATAAACTCTACGCCTTCAAGCTTAGATTCTATCATTGTGTTAATTGCATTGCCGCCGCACCCTCCAACACCTATGACCTTAATCTTAGCCCCGTTGTTAAAATTATCTGCAAGTTCAATCATAGATACCTCCTTTTAATTAGAGGCTATGGGCTATGGGCAAGAGGCTATAAGTAACAAATCCTATAGCCTATCGCCTATTGCCTCTCGCCTATTTCTAGAAAAACTCTTTTACCCACCCTTTCATCCTTTCAAACAGCTTGTTGAATATCTGTTTATCCCCCCTTTCAAACATTGTTATCGCTGCTTGCCTTTTGCCATACAATACCAGCCCCACACCCGTGGAATACATGGGGCTTCTCACCACATCAACAAGGCCGCCGATGCCTGTCGGAAGTCCTCTCCTGACCGGCGCATTGAAAATCTGCTCCGCAAGCTCCACCATACCGTCCATAATGGCTGTTCCGCCGGTAAGCACTATGCCGGATGGTATTACGCTGTCATAACCGGATTTGATTATCTCCTGGTTTGCAAGTTGAAAGAGTTCTTCTACCCTTGGCTCAATAATCTCTCCTAAAATTTGCCTTGAAACAAGCCTCGGCTTTCTACCCCCAACGCCCGGCACTTCTATGGTTTCAGTCTTATCTATCATGGAGGTCACGGCGCAGCCAGATTTTTTCTTTATTTTTTCCGCCTCCTCGGCAGGTGTTCTGATGCCCACTGCAATATCACCGGTAATCTGGTTGCCGCCCAGCGATATAACCGCTGTATGTTTTATGGTTCCGTTATGATAAATAGCGATATCCGTGGTTCCGCCGCCAATATCAATCAATGCAACACCAAGGTCCTTTTCATCCTGCCCCAATACCGCTTCGCTGCTTGCTATCTGCTGAAGAACAATATCCGCTACAGCAAGGCCTGCCCTGTTTACGCTCTTTACAATATTCTGCGCAGATGCAACTGCTGCTGTAACTATGTGAACCTTTGCCTCCAGTCTGGTTCCGGTCATGCCGAGTGGCTCCTGGATACAGTCCTGCTGGTCAAGGATATACTCCTGGGGTATGACATGGATGACCTCCCTGTCCGTCGGGATAGTTATGGCCTGGGCAGCCTCTATTACCCTTGCTATATCAGCCTTTGTTATCTCCTTATCCTTTACTGCTATGACGCCGTGGCTGTTAAAGCCCTTTATGTGTCCTCCAGCGATGCCGACATAGGCTGTGTTGATTTCGCACCCCGCCATAAGCTCCGCCTCTTCTATCGCCTTTCTTATGGACTGAACAGTGGAATCTATATTTACCACAACGCCTTTTCGGAGTCCCTTTGAAGGGTGTGTGCCTATGCCTATAATCTCCAGGCCCTCCTGCTTTGCCTCTCCAACAATGGCGCATATCTTTGTTGTTCCAATATCAAGGCCAACAACGATATTATCCCTTTTTGCCATGTATTTTCTCCCCCCTTTTAAAAACAGGTTGAGGTTTAGGTTGAGGCTGAGTTTTTTTGGACTTTCTTAACCTTAACCTCAACCTTAACCTGTTTCTGTTCAACCGCGGCCAACCTTACCACTACCCCCCTGTTAGAGTTCAAACCAATAAATTCTATGCCGGCAAGGCCGTTTCTTGCATGGATTACCCTCTCAAGCCTTGCAAGTTTGTCTTCAAAATCCCCGTCCCCGAGCTCAATCCTTGTACCCTGCTGCATCGTGTAAAGTGTAAGCCCATAGGCTCTATCAACATTTATCTCGGATAATTCTTCATTGGTAAAAATCCCGGTTTTGGCCAGAAGATGGATAAGATTTATAGCCTTTATGGCAAGTTCAGATGTCTTTGCCCCGTCTTCAATATCCTCTCTTGTAATGCCTGTTATCACAGGCAGGTCAATATCATCTTCCAGAGATGCCTTTTTAAATATGATCCCTGTTTCGTCAACAAAATAAAGGCCGTCAAGATTGATAAAAGCAACAGGGGTTCTCTCTCTTATTTCTATGCTCAGTCTGTCAGGAAAATTTCTTGCGACATTGATTTCTGACACCCAGAGATTGAATCTGATATTTTTCTTGATTTCGTTCGTATTTATTTTAAGCAAGTTATCGCCTGCCTTGACGCCTGCCAGCTCCAGAATTTCTGCACTGGACACCCTCTTGTTTCCATTAACTTTAATTTCCTTTATTGCAAGATAGGGGCTTTTGAGAAGCCCCTGGTAGAGATGCCGGGCGCCAAACACAAAGAGCAATGCTGCGGTTATATATGCGCCTGTCTTGACAATGCGGACAGCGCCTCTTGATTTTAAAATCCGCGTTATCCTCTTTATAAGAGGCTCTTTTCTTTTAAAGTTGCAGGGTTTCTTTTTAAAGGCCATGTCGCCTTGCTCCATTTGCGCATAACAAAATCTCTTCCGCCATCTCCGAAAAAGTCATGCCTGCGCATTCCGCAGCCTTTGGCAGCAGGCTTAACTCCGTCATACCAGGGATGGTATTTACCTCCAGCACATAAGGCCTGTTTTCACTGTCCAGCATAATGTCAACCCTTGCTGCGCCGCTGCACCCCAGGACATGAAATGCCTTTAAGGCGATACCCTTCACCTTTTTCCCAATCGCCTCTGGAATCCGGGCAGGGACAATGTACTCTGTCATCCCCTTTGTATATTTCGCCTTAAAATCGTATATCCCTTTTTGGGGCCTTACCTCTATAATCGGAAGCGGATTGTTGTTTAATATGCCGACAGTCAGCTCTCTTCCTTTTATAAATTTCTCTACCAGCGCTGTATCATCATACTTGAAGGCCTTTTTGACGGCGACTGCAAACTCTCTTTTATTATTTACTATGCTCACACCGATTGTAGAACCTTGCGAATTCGGTTTTACAATAAGAGGCAGGGGCAAGGCATGCCTTGCCCCTGCCTTAAACGCCGAATGGTCAACAACCGCAAATGCAGGAGTTGGTATTTTGTTAAGCATAAAGATTTTTTTCGCCAAGACCTTGTTTATAGCTATGGCGCTTGCCAAAACACCTGAGCCGCTATAGGGAATTCCTGCCATCTCCAATAATCCCTGAATTGCCCCGTCCTCGCCATATTTGCCGTGAAGGGCAATGAACGCTATGTCTATCTTTTTCTCAACGAGCTTTTTATAAACATCTCTGCCGACATCTATACGGATGGCATTGTAGCCCTTTTGAGTCAGGGCATGATAAACCGCCTGGCCGCTCTTGAGAGATATTTCCCTCTCACTCGACATCCCGCCCATCAACACGCCGATCCTCATTTCCTTTAACTTTTGACTTTTAACTTTTGACTTTTGACTTTTCTTCAATCTTCCCCCACCACCTTTATCTCTGTTTCCAAGAGTATGCCCTTCGCCTTAAAAACCTTATCCCTTGCCATTGCAATAAGGGTCAGGACATCCATCGCAGTTGCATTGCCAAGGTTTACAATATAATTTCCATGCATTTCTGAAATTTGGGCATCTCCCACCCTGCTTCCTTTCAAACCAGATTCCTCTATAAGCCGGCCGGCATAAAGCCCTTCCGGATTTTTAAAGATAGAGCCGGCGTTGGGTAGAACAATTGCCTGCGCAGCCTTGCGTCTCTCCTTAAATTCCTTAATCCGTTTTTTTATTTCTTCGGCGCTATCTTTCCTGAGTTTCAAGCGCACCTTTGAGATAATCATATTTTCCGGCAGATCGCATTTTCTGTAAGAAAATTTCAGCGCTGATTTATCAAAACTATGCCTTTTACCATTGAGGTCAACAGCCTCCACAGTCTTCACCGCATCCTTCATTTCACCGCCATAAGCGCCTGCGTTCATAAAAACAGCGCCTCCAATCGTCCCAGGTATGCCAACCGCAAACTCAAGCCCTGAAAGGCCTCTCTCTTTGCAAAGGTTGATTAGTTCAATAACTCCCACTCCGCCGCCAACTATTGCCTCGTCATCTCCCACCCACGTTATCTCTTTAAAACTATTGGAAAGATTTATAACAACACCTCTTATGCCGTTATCTCTTACCAGGAGGTTTGTCCCCCTGCCTATTACAAGAACCGGAAAACCCTTGTTGGAAGCAAACCCAATAACATCTATAAGGTCATGCTCATCCTGTGGAAATACCATTACATCGGCATTTCCGCCTATTTTAAAAGATGTGTAATCCTTCATGGGAACATCAAAGAGGATGCGACCTTTGAAGATGCAAGTTGCAAGTTGCAAGTTATAAGTTTTATTTTTTATCTTGCATCTTGCATCTTGCATCTCGCATCTCCTTTCATCATCTCCTCAGCCACCTGCCATATATTGCCTGCCCCGAGAGTTATAACCATATCCCCCGGTTTTGCAGTTTTTGTTAAATAAGCCGGTATATCCTCTTTGTCAGGAATATATACTACATCTCTGTGGCCGTATGCCTTTATGCTGTTATAAAGCACCCCTGAAGAAACACCCTCTATCTTTTCCTCACCCGCCGGATAGATATCCGTGAGTATTAAAGTATCAGCGTCATTGAAAGCAGAGAGAAATTCCTGAAAAAGGTCTTTTGTCCGTGAATAACGATGCGGCTGGAAAACTGCCACTACCCTGTTGTTCCAACCATCCTTTGCAGCCTTGAGCGTGGCCCTTATTTCGGCAGGGTGATGGCCGTAGTCGTCAACAAAGGTAACGCCGTTCCATTCGCCCTTAATCTGAAATCTCCTCTCCACCCCGCTGAAACTTGCCATGGAATCCTTTGCCTCTTCAAAACCTATATCAAGTTCCGTTGCCACAGCCAAGGCAGCCAGTGAATTATAAACATTGTGTTCCCCGGGAATCTTCACCGTAACCCTTCCCAGTCTTTTGCCTCTGTGCCATACATCAAAGGAAGTCTTCATCCCTGCTATCTCTATGTCTCTTGCGCTGAAATCCGCCTGCGCCGTTAAACCGTAGGTTATATGTCTTCTTGTTACCCTGGGTATAAGCCCCTGGATAGTTGGGTGATCCAGGCAAAGAATTGCGCAACCATAAAACGGGATCTCATTTATAAAGGCAAGATATGCATCTCTTACCTCATCCATATCTCTGTAATGGTCCATATGCTCTCTGTCAATATTTGTAACTACTGCGATTGTTGGCGACAGTTTTAAAAAGCTTCCATCGCTCTCGTCCGCCTCCGCTACAAGGAACTCCCCCTTGCCAAGACGGGCGTTGCTCCCAATGCTGTTGAGCTTGCCGCCTATAACAACCGTTGGATCCATGCCGTGAGAACCCAGTATAGTTGCAATCATAGAGGTGGTTGTAGTCTTTCCATGGGTGCCTGCTATTGCTATTCCGTACTTCATCCGCATAAGTTCTGCCAGCATCTCTGCCCGAGGGATAACCGGTACCAGATTTTCTCTTGCATGGATAATCTCGGGGTTATCCATTTTTACAGCCGATGAGTAGACAACCACATCCGAGCCATTGATATTCTCAAACCTGTGGCCGATAAATATTTTAGCCCCGATACCTTCCAGCCGACGGGTAATATCCGATACTTTCATATCAGAACCTGTAATGTTGTAGCCGAGGTTGAGAAGCACTTCTGCAATGCCGCTCATACCGCTGCCGCCGATCCCGATGAAATGAATATGTTTTATACGACCTTTATACATATACATACAGCAAACAGTAGACGGTAGACAGGGAAAACTCCCCCCTGTCTACTACATACTGTCTACTTTTCTCTTTCCCCTGTCTACTGTCTACCGTCTACTTCCTACTAATTTTATTATGCTCTCCGCTATCGCCTCTGCTGCATTCGGCTTCCCAAAGGCCTTCGCCTTCTCTCTAATCTTTTTCAACTCCTCAGGGCTTTCATAAAATTTCCGGATAACATTTGCCAGTGCGTCTCCTATGATTTCATCCTGCCTCATTATGATGGCAGCGCCTTTGCCCGCCAGACTTCTCGCATTTATTTCCTGATGGTTGTTGGCCGCAAACGGGTATGGCATCAGTATAGAGGCAAGCCCTAATGCTGTTATCTCTGCAATGGATGTGGCCCCTGCCCTGCATATTACCATGTCTGCCATAGAATATGCTTTAGCCATATCATCTATAAAAGCGAACAGCTCAGCCTTAATCCCTTTTCTCTCATACATTTCTTTTACGGTCTGATAATCCGCATCCCCGGTTTGATGAATGATATTCAGGGAATCCCGTATATCCGCCAGATATTCCAGAGCGTCTGAAAATGCCGTGTTTACTGCCTTTGCGCCCTGGCTTCCACCAAAGACCAAAATGGTGAATTTATCCTTTGACCCTTGACCGCGCCCAGAGGGCACCCGCCTTGACCCTATTATCTCTCGCCTTACCGGATTCCCTGCAAAGATAACCCGTCCGCCAGGAAAAAACTTTTTACTTTGTTCAAATGCCACAAAAATCTTATTAACGACCCTTCCTAGAATTCTATTGGTTAAGCCCGGCACGGCATTCTGTTCAAGTATGGCTGTCTTTACCCTTAAAAGTCTTGCTGCCAGAATAACCGGGCCTGATGAATAGCCTCCTGTGCCAACAACCCTGTCTGGTTGAAATGATTGAAGAATTTTTTTTGCAGTAAGAACGCCCATTGCCGCCTTCAATCCTGCCGATACTTTATGAGACAATCCTCTGCCTTTGAATCCTTCTATGTCCAGAAGCTCTAATGGATAGCCGTATTTTGGGACGATCTCCTTCTCTATACCGGAGCTGGCTCCTATAAATAAAATCCTGCAATCTCTATCCCGTGCCTTAAACTCTTCTGCTAATGCAATGGCCGGGAATAGATGCCCGCCGGTGCCTCCGCCTGTCAGTACGATTCGCACCTAAGCCCCCCCTGCCTGTGAGACAGCAGACAGGTGACTCCTAACTCCTGTTTTATATATATTCAAAAGTATCCCCATAGCTGTCATATTTACTACCAGCGATGTTCCTCCATAGCTTATAAACGGAAGGGTAAGCCCTTTGGTCGGCAGAAGGGCCAGTACAACAGCCATATTTGTTGCTGCTTGAAGCACGATGAGAAGCGTGATACCTACTGCCAGATACCGGCCATAGAGGTCCTTTGCCTTCAGCGCTATCCTTATACCGGAAAACAGTATGGTGAGATAGAGGATAATGACGGCAGAAATCCCTATCAGGCCTAACTCCTCTCCAACGACTGATAGGATGAAATCAGTATGCGCCTCCGGCAGATAAAACAACTTCTGTTTCCCCTCTCCAAGACCAACGCCCCAGATGCCGCCTGCGCCAAAGGCAATGAGCGACTGCACCAGTTGGAACCCTGCGCCTCCGGAATCCCTCCATGGGTCTAAAAAAACAAGCACCCGTTTCATTCTGTAGTCAACCTTCGTAACCATGAGATAAATAAATGGCATTGCAGCAAGAAGTATTGAAAAAAGGTACCTTAATCGCACACCTGCAATAAACATCATGATGATACTCATTGCGCCTAAAGATACGGCTGTTCCAAAATCGGGTTCCTTGAGTATAAGAGCTGTGATAAGCCCGCTCATAATCATGGGAGGCACGATGCCTACTGCGAAACTTTTTAGCTTCTCCTTTTTGGCCGCAAGGTAATATGATAGATATATGATTACGGCAAGCTTTGCTGGCTCAGAAGGTTGAAATGTAATAAGGCCAAGCCTTATCCATCTCCTTGCGCCTCCCGCCTCGCCCCCTATACCGGGAAGGAATATAAGTATGATGAGGGACATAAGGCTTGCAAAAAATATGAAGTATGTCCATCGTTGATATAGATGATACTCTACATTCGCCGCAATAAAAAATAAGAAGAAACCTAATGTAATAAATATAAGGTGTTTTCTTACAAAAAAGTATTCATTCCCGTATCGCTTCATTGCCATGATGTAGCTGGTAGACCAGACCATAACAAAGCCTATTGCCACAAGGGCCATCATGGCCAGGATAAGGGGTTTATCTATTTCGCGGACTTTGAACATATATTAGCTCATGGCTGATAGCTCATGGCTGATAGCTTACTTATGAGCTATGAGCCACGAGCTATGAGCTATTTACAGCGCCTCAACCAGTCTTCTGAAAATTTCTCCCCGCTCTTTATAATTTTTGAACATATCAAAGCTGGAGCAGGCAGGGGAAAGCAAAACCACATCTCCTTTGTTAGCCTTGTTGCGGGCTGCGGTCACAGCCTCTTTCAAAGATTCAACCATTACAATATCTGTCAAGCCTTTAAAGGCATCTCTTATCTTATTTTTTGCCTCGCCTAAGAGTATCAGGCGCTTTACCTTCTTCTGTATCAAGCCATTCAAAATCCTGTAATCGCCCCCTTTGTCTTTACCACCTGCGATAAGGATGACAGGAGAATCCATCCCTTCAAGGGATTTTTGTAGCGCGCCTACATTTGTCCCTTTGGAGTCGTTGTAATAGCTGACCCCATTTACCTTTCTTATAAACTCCATCCTGTGGGAAAGCCCTTTAAATCCTTCAATGGTTTTTAATATTACATCTCCCGGAATACCGCACGCTTTTGCAGCAGCGATAGAGGCCATGATGTTTTCTATATTGTGGATGCCCTTCAACTTAAAATTTTCTGTGGGATAAAACTCTTTTTCGCTACCTAAAGAATAAACAATATTTTCATTTTTATAGAATATCCCCTCTTCCAAAATCCGACTGCTGCTGAAAGGTATTACTTTGAATTTTGAATTTTGAATTTTGAATTTTGAATTTATGACAACATCATCATTATTTACAACAGCCACATCCCCTTGTTTCATATTCTCAAAGAGCCTGAATTTTGCAGCGGTATATTCATCAAAGTTTGTATACCTGTCCAGATGGTCTTCTGTAATGTTTAAAAGAATTGCTATATGCGGCCTGAATTTTCTGATGCCCTCCAATTGAAAACTGCTCACCTCAACGACGAGATAATCTGCCTGCTGTAGGGGCAAGGCATGCCTTTCCCCTAAGTATTCAATCAACGGCTCTCCGATGTTGCCGCCCACAAAAACTTTTTTGCCTGCATCCTCCAAAATCTTGCCGATAAGCGTCGTTGTGGTTGTCTTGCCGTTTGTCCCTGCTATAGCCACTATAGGTTCTTTTATAAAATTGTATGCCAGCTCTATCTCGCTTATAATTTCTACGCCGCTCTTTTTTGCCTCTTTAAGCGGCTCTATAGTAGAAGGAACCCCCGGACTTAAGACAATCAGGTCTGCATTTAAAAAATGTTTCATGCTGTGCCCCCCGGCCTCCACTTCTATGCCAAGTTTTTCCAACTCATCAATGCCTTTTATTTTGGATGCAGGCGAACTGTCCGTAGCCGTAACAACCGCGCCCATCTTATCCAAAAATTTGGCAGTGGAAACCCCTGTCTTTGCAAGACCGACTACAAGGACATTCTTGCCTTGCAACACAATGCTTGACCCTTGACCGCGCCCAGAGGGCACCCGCTTTGACCCTATCATCTTCATCTCAATTTCAATGTGCTTATTGCTATCAGCGAAAGTATGATAGATATTATCCAGAATCTTACTATTATCTTCGGCTCCGGCCAGCCATTCAATTCAAAATGGTGGTGTATGGGGGCCATTTTAAATATCCTCCTGCCCCTGAGTTTGAATGAGCCCACCTGCAATATTACGGAAAGCGCCTCCACAACAAACACACCGCCAACAAGGACAAGCAGCATTTCATGTTTGGTAATGACCGCCAGGGTTCCCAATGCCCCGCCCAAAGACAGGGAGCCTACATCCCCCATAAAAACCTGGGCAGGATAGCTATTGAACCAGAGAAAACCGAGGCTTGCGCCAACCATGGCGCCCGCAAATATGGTCAATTCCCCGCCCTTTGGAACATACATAATCTGCAGATAATGCGCTATCTTTATATTCCCTGTGAGATAGATAAAGAGCATATAGGTTGCCGCAGCTATTGTTATCGGTCCTATGGCGAGGCCATCCAGCCCGTCTGTGAGATTTACCGCATTTGATGCGCCAACGATAACAAGGATAACAAATGGTATATAGAGCCATCCAAGCGGTATGATTATATTTTTGAAAAATGGGACTGTGACAGATGTATTAAAGCCGGTAAAATACAGGAACAGGGCCACACAGAGGGCAATCACAAATTGCCCGAGAAACTTATATCTCGGCAAAAGTCCCTGGCTGTCCTTTTGTACCACCTTTTTATAATCGTCCAGAAAACCCAATACCCCCAAACAGAGGGTGACCGCGATGAGAAGCCAGACATACGAATTTTTCAGGTTCGCCCAGAGAAGCGTCGGAACAATCACGGCAAAGAGGATAAGCACGCCGCCCATGGTGGGCGTGCCTTCTTTGCTGAAGTGATTCGCCGGTCCATCCTTTCGTATCACCTGGCACATCTGCAAAGCGGAGAGTTTTCTGATAATGTAAGGTCCGACAATAAAACTCAAAAGCAGCGCGGTCACCACCGCATAAATAGTCCTGAATGTAATGTATTGAAATACATTAAAGACCGTGTGATATTTGTAAAGCGGATATAATAAGTGGTATAGCATAACTACAGTTTCGAGTTGCAGGTTTCAAGTTGAAAGTCAGTGATTTTATTTTTTAACTTGCGTCTTGCAACTTGTATCTTGCAACTTTTCAACTACCTCCTCCATCTTCATTGCCCTTGAACCCTTGATAAGGATATTATCCCCTTCTCTCATAATACCGTGAAGAGTTTCAACGAGGCCAACCTTACCCTTTGCCTCATATATCTTATCAGCTGTCATGCCTGCTTCTGTTGCCCCGCTTATAAAATCCTTGCTAAAATTGCCGATAACAAAAAACATATCTATGCCCATCTCCTGCGCCAGTCCGCCTATATATTTATGCGCAGCATGAGAAATATCCCCGAGCTCGAGCATGTCTCCCAGAACAGCAATCTTTCTGCCATTCATAGATGCAAGGCTCTTTAACGATGCCTCCATTGAAAGCGGGTTTGCATTATAGGTATCATCAATAATTGTTATTCCATTTTTCATGGCGACGACTTCCATCCTGCCGCGCAGAGGCACAGCAGAGGCCAGCCCTTCCTGTATCTCCTCTCTTGTTGCTCCAAGCGGAATCGCGGCCGCAATAGCCGCTGCTGCATTAGAAAGATTATGCGTGCCAACATATTGCAGCCTCACCGGAATCTCCTCACCCATAACAATAAAAATTATCTCTTGACCCTTGACCGCGCCCAGAGGGCGCCCGCCTTGACCCTCACCCTTCAACATCACATCTGCCTTTGATGTCAAGCTAAAGGTGATCTTTTTTGTGCGGATAGCACTTCCCATCTTTGCAAGCCATGGGTCGTCACTATTGATTACCGCAGTGCCGTTCATACCCATGCCTTCAAAGAGTTCACCCTTTGCAGACGCAACACCTTCTCTGCTACCAAGCATGGCTGTATGCGCCTCGCCGATATTGGTCAGCACTGCCACATACGGCCTGCAAATGTGCGCCAGTCTTTTCATTTCTCCTTTTTCGCTTATCCCAAGTTCCACCACAGCAGCCTTGTGAATATTGTTAAGACCAAATAGGGTAAGAGGAAGGCCAATCAGGTTGTTCAAATTTCCCTCGGTCTTAACAACCGGTCGTGAGGTCTTAAGTATAGATGCTATCATCTCCTTTGTTGTTGTCTTACCGCAGGTGCCGCTGACCGCAATCAAGGGCACAGGGTGTCTCTCCCGCCAGTATCGTGCAAGATTGCCGAGAGCGGAAAGTGTATCGTCAACGGCAATGAGCGGAAACTCCGCATTCCGCATTCCGCATTCTGCACTTACCACCGCCCCTGCCGCCCCCTTTTTCAATACATCATCAACAAACTTATGGCCATCAAGCCTCGGGCCTTTCAGGGCAAAGAAGAGCTCGCCATTTTTGATAGTTCTGGAGTCAGTTGAAACGCCGTTTATCCATGAATCTCCGCTTCCCTGTATCAAACGGCCATCCACTGCATTGGCAATATCTTTTATTCTTAGCTTTATCATTGTTATTACGGCTATGGGCAATGGGCGTTGGGATTCAACCCATAGCCCATAACCTATTGCCTATAGCCTGTCTTTCATCGCCTTTTTAATTTCTTCGGTATCATCAAAGTGAAACTTTTTATTTCCAATTATCTGATAATCCTCATGCCCCTTGCCTGCAACAAGAATGATATCGCCGGAAACCGCCATATCTACAGCAGCCCTGATAGCTTCATGCCGGTCCGGGATAGCAAGGTAAGTCTCCTTGACCCCTTTCTCAATCTCCTTGATAATCTCCATCGGCTCTTCGCTTCTCGGATTATCGGAGGTAATAATGGTGAAATCGCTCAGCCTTGTTGCAATCTCTCCCATGATAGGACGCTTCCCTCTGTCTCTGTCGCCGCCGCAGCCGAATACGGTAATCAGCCTCCCTTTTGTCAGCGGCCTCAAGGTATTGAGCGCCCGCTCCAGCGCATCGCCTGTATGGGCATAATCAATCACTGCCTGAAAACCATCTTTGGAATCAACCCTCTCCAACCTGCCGGGAACTCTTTTGAGAATAGCAATGCCGTTCTCTATAACCTGCTTACCCAACCCAAGGCCAATGCCGATGCCAACTGCCGCCATAATATTCTGGAGGTTGTATTCACCCAAAAACGGCGAAGAAATCTTTACAGAGCCAATAGACGTATCGAGCATGGCCTCTATGCCTCTTTCGGAGAACGATACTTTTGAAGGTTTAATCTCTGCATCCTGTTTAAGGCTGTATCTAATAAATTTGAAATTTGAAATTTTAAATTTTAAATTTAATAATTTCTCTCCCCACAGGTCATCTACATTTATCACCGCAAAGCCTTTCTTTTCTTTGGCTATGAAATCAATGAATAACCTGGACTTGCTTTCAAAATATTCTTCCATTGTCCTATGGTAGTCCAGGTGGTCTCTGGTAAGATTAGTAAATGTACCGCCGGCAAATCTGCAACTATCAACCCTTTTCTGCGCAAGGCTATGAGAAGAAACCTCCATTACACAATGGGTAATCCCGCTGTCAATCATCTCATTTAAAACCCTTTGCAGGTCCGGCGCCTCCGGCGTAGTATGAGGGGCATGAAAAATTTTATCTTTATACCGGTAATTAATCGTGCCAACAACCCCTGCGTTAAAACCGGCGGAGCTTAATATGGATTCTACGAGATATGTTATCGTTGTCTTTCCATTCGTCCCTGTTACTCCGATAAGGGTCATTTTTCTGGAAGGCTCTCCGTAAAATGCGGAAGCAAGCCTTGCCATCGCCTCCCGCACATCAGGGACGATGACCTGCGTCGCGGAGATGCCAGCCGCTGCATTTTCCGCAAGAACAGCGGCTGCCCCGCGCTTTATCGCATCATGGATAAACTTGCTGCCGTCAAGACGCTCTCCCTTGATTGCAGCAAAGATACAGTCCTTGTCCGCCTTGCGGGAATCATACGCAATGCCGCATATCGGTATTTCTGCGCTGCCGATAACATTTTTATCCGGCAGATTTTTTATAAGCTCGGAAAGTTTCATCATAATATGTATTAGGCTGATGGCTTAAGGCTGAAGGATGTTTCTTGTCTTCCTTCAGTCTTCAGCCTCAATTCATCTAAATACCACCTCTGCCGAAGCCCCTTGAGTAATTCTTTCTCCGGGCGACGGCTTCTGATAGATAGCCTTTCCGCTCCCCTGAATTTTTATCTCAAGGGGAATTTCCCTTGTCAGCCTGAGGACAGACCGCACTGTCTTGCCTCGCAAATCAGGCATGCGGGAGAGGTCTTCTCCGCCGTCATCCAAAACATCATGCGCCTGTTTCGCAACATCAATATAGGTCTTATAAGTCCTATACGATTTATTATCCTTCGAACCTTTGGGGAAAATTCCGAGATATGTAAGACTCTGCACAGCCACCTCTTTAAAAACAGGGGCGGCAATTGCGCCCCCGTAAAACTCGCCGGAAGGCTCATCAACTACCACCAGGATAGCAAGCTCAGGGTTATCTGCCGGAACAAAGCCGATAAAAGAGCTTACATATTTATTAGACGCATAACCCCCCTGAGACAGGTCGGGCTTTTGGGCAGTTCCTGTCTTGCCTGCCACCTCAAAACCATCTATTGCCGCTTTAGCGCCTGTGCCGTCATTTCCTGTTACCTCTTTCAGCACGCGGGTTACCCTGCTTGCAGTCTCTTCGGATATAACTCTCCTCACCACCGATGGATGAAACTCTTCAATTGCAGCGCCGTCTTCATTTACTACTTTTTTTACTATATATGGTCTCATAAGATAGCCTTTATTTGCAATCGCAGAAAAAGCAGATAAAAGCTGTATGCCTGTTACAGATAAACCCTGGCCAAAGGATATATTGCCAAGGGTCACCTTTGACCATGCTTTTAATGGAGGCACCGAGCCGCTTGCCTCTCCGGGAAGGCCTATGCCGGTTTTGGAGCCAAAACCAAATTCTTTCATATATCTGTATAATCTTTCCTTCCCCAGTCTGTCTCCCGCCTTGGCAGCTCCGATATTGCTGGAGTATTTGATTATCCGGGCAAGACTCAGCCAGCCAAATTTTTCAACATCGTGAAATGTCCTGTCAGCCACACTATAATTGCCTTCTCCACAAAAGAACAGGTCATCAGATTTTGCCGCACCTTCTTCAAACAAGGCTGCGAGGAGAAATGCCTTAAAGGTTGAACCCGGTTCAAATGCATCGGCAATTGCCCTGTTGCGCCAGATACCCGGATTGGCATACTCAAAAAATATGTCGGGGTTAAATTGCGGCGCATTAGCCATTGCAAGAACTTCTCCTGTCTTTGGAGCCATGACAATAACCATACCGTCCTTCGCGTTCGTATTTGATACAACTTTAAGAAGTTCCTTTTCTGCTATATACTGAATAGTTTTATCTATGGTAAGAACCAGATCCTTGCCTCTTGATGTCTCCATGGCTGCGCTGTTGAATAAAATCTCATTACCCAGGGCATCTCTCTCCTCCGTGAGGCGGCCATGCGCCCCTGCCAAATATTCATCATAACCTGATTCAATCCCCTCAAGACCTTTAGAGTCTCTCCCTACAAACCCTATAAGATGGCTGGCAAGATGCGGGCTTGGGTAAAATCTCTTTCCCTCTTTAATAAAACCTATACCCGGAATATCCAGCCTCCTTACCTTTGCAGCCTCTGCAAAATCGAGCTGCCTTTTGACCCAAACAAACGACCTTTTTGATGCGAATCCGGCCTCCAGTTCTTTTTTATCTAAAGAAAGAGCGCTTGCAAGAAGACTCGCTGTTTTTTTAGCATCTTCGATATTTGCCGGCTGGGCGTAGACTGAATCAGCTTCAGCGCTGACTGCAAGCTCTTGCATCCCCCGATCATAGATGGTTCCCCTCATAGGGATGACTTTCATTGTCTTCAGATGTTGGCTATCTGCCATGGCCTTTAGCCTATCCCTGTCTAAAATCTGAAGCTGGACAGCCTTAGCAAAGATTCCTATAAATATAAAAACGAGGAAAAAGAAAACTGTAATAATACGAAATCGTAACCATGGGATAGTCATGTCGCTTCTCTCCATTGCAGATTGCCCGTTGAAAGGCCAAAACATTTTTAATTTTGCAATTTGCAATCTGCAATTTTCACTTTACCACGATCACCTGTTCCCCTTTTGGATAAACAAGGCCCAACTTACTCATGGCAATGGCTTCTATCCTCTGAGGAGATTTCAGAGAAAGTATTTCAAGCTTAAGCTTTTTATTATCAGCCATAAGAGCAGCCCTTTCTTGATCAGCCTTTGCTATCTCATAACCAAGGCTTATTACTGCAAGCCTGCTCCAGAGATAAAAGAGGGTAAAAAGCAAGATAACGATAATAATGTTGATGGCAGCGAATAGAGAACCGCGTCCGGAGGCGCGAATTTTTTGTTTAACCCCCTGTCGGGCTGCGGCATTTACAGGAGAAGAAAATATTCCGTTTGCCGATATTCGAGACATCTATATCCTCTCCGCTGCCCGAAGCTTTGCGCTCCTTGCCCTCGGGTTTTTTGAAATCTCTTCCGGTGACGGAGTAACGGGTTTCCTGGTTATAATCTTAAGTTTCGGCTTTATGCCGCAAATACACTTTGGAAAATCATCGGGGCATACGCACCCTTTCTCAAACCTTCTCAATGATTCTTTTACAATCCTGTCCTCAAGCGAATGAAATGATATGATCACCATCCTTGCTTCCGGGGCAAGCAGCTCCACGCTGTCATCAACAGCCTTTTTTAAATTGTTTAACTCATCATTCACTGCAATCCTTATTGCCTGAAAGGTTCTGGTGGCAGGATGAATATCCTTCGGATGAAACCTTTTTGGAATAGCGGAAGATACGAGGTCGGAAAGTTCTTTTGTGGCGGCTATGAGGCCGTGACGCCTCCTTTCAACAATAGCCATGGCAATCCTCCTCGCCCATCTCTCTTCCCCGTATGTCCGGATAATTGTTTCCAACTCTTGCAGAGAAGATTCGTTTACAACGCTGTATGCTGTTTTTTTCTGTCTCTTATCCATCCTCATATCCAGCGGCGCATCAAATCTAAAACTAAATCCCCTGTCAGGCCTTTCAAGATGATATGAAGAAACACCGAGGTCCAGTAAGATTCCATCTGCTTTATTTATGTTCAAATCTTCCATCACCCGTTTTATATGGGCAAAATTTTCTCTCACCAGAGTCAATCGTTCCGAATAATCCATAAGCCTTTTCTTCGCCGCCCCAATTGCATCCTCGTCCCAATCCATGCCGATAATCCTGCCCGTCGGGGCGCTGGCGCGTAGTATCAATTCGGCATGCCCCCCGCCTCCGACTGTGCCATCCACATATACTCCACCCGGTTTACATTCAAGAAATTTTATAACCTCCTGCGGCATAACGGAGATGTGTTTGAACTCATGAGAAAGTGTCATAGTGTCAGAGTATCAAAGTGTCATAGTAAAAACTTTGACTCTATGACTCTTTGATGCTTTTTACAGCCCCAGACCTGTAATAATCTCTCTGGTTTCATCAATATTTTTCTGCGCCCTTGTTATTATCGCTTCCCACCTTATTTTGGCCCAGACTTCAATCTTCCTGAGCATCCCCACAAGAATAATATCCTTTTCCAGTTTTGCATGCTCTCTGAGCACAGGCGGTATAAGAATCCTGCCAAGCTTATCTATGGGGCATTCCGCTGCGCCGGATATAAAAAACCTTTGAAAATCTTCCACCCCTTTTTTGAGTATCGGAAGCTTGCTTGCCTTTTCTTCAATTATCTGCCATTCATCGAAAGGATATGCTACAAGACAACCGTCATAATGGTTGGTAATAACAAGCCTTTCATCATACTTATCCAAGAGGATATCTCTGAATTTAGACGGAATACTAATCCTTCCTTTTGGGTCAATAGTATGTTCCGTTATTCCTCTAAACACGGTGCGGTCCCCTCGCTTTCATTTAAGGCTACCTATACCACCTTACACATACTTTATTCCACTCAATCCCACTTTATACCACTTGGCATAAACTATAGTCTTGCTCAAAGGCTTTGTCAAGTGAAATTTTGCGCTACAAAACCTTTGCGTTATATTGCCCCGAACATGCTTACGCATATAACCATATAATGCTTTATTCACTTTCCCCTGTTAGCAGCAAGTAAAATGTCCTCCTTTGTAGCACATCAAATGTCCGGTTTTATGGTTTCATTCCTCCAGGGGGTGACCATGACTCGGACGGAGTTGCTGCAGGAGGTTAGGCTAATGCGATTTGAAGAGGTTTATGAG
>JACQEJ010000034.1 GCA_016200645.1 Deltaproteobacteria bacterium
AGGGCGATTGCAAAACAATTGGAAATAGAAAAAGTGATTGCAAATGTGCTTCCCGGAGAGAAGGCCGACGTTGTAAAAAAACTTCAGGAATCCGGAAAGGTTGCAGCAATGGTGGGAGACGGCATAAACGATGCGCCAGCCCTTGCCCAGGCTGACATAGGCATAGCCATAGGCAGCGGCTCTGATGTGGCAAAAGAGACAGGAGGAATAATACTGATAAAGGACGATCTCATGGATGTTGTCGCAGGGATAAGATTATCCAGGGCCACCATGAGGAAGATTAAGCAAAATCTTTTCTGGGCATTCATATACAACAGTATAGGCATCCCCATAGCCGCCTTCGGGTTTCTGAACCCTATCATAGCGGCAGCAGCGATGGCTTTAAGCTCTCTTTCGGTTGTTGCCAATTCAGCCACATTGAAGGCCTTTAAGATAGAGGTGGATTGATTTTAATGCTGCTTCAGAAGGTATTGCAAGCAGGAGGCTGATATGCACGGTGAAAACATATCATATGCCTACGGTTTCTGGTCTCTTGTTATAGTCAATGTTGCCCTGTTCGCATTTTTTATCTTAAGCTATTTGGCCCCGGTCAAGAAGCGGGAATGGCGTTCAATGGGCGTAACACTGGCCTTTTTTGTTGCCCTCTTTACAGAGATGTATGGTTTTCCTTTAACTATATACATCCTGACAGCAATTCTCGGAAGCAGGTATCCTGCGCTGAATCCATTTTCACATGCAAGCGGACATCTATGGCTTACATTCTTTGGCGGCGGGGCTTTGATGATGACAATCATTCATCTCATCAGCAACGGTTTAACCATCATAGGTTTTGTAATAATGTGGAATGGCTGGAAATCGATACACGGCGCTAAAGGCGGCCTTGTAAAAGAAGGGCCTTATGCGTATGTAAGGCATCCTCAATATTCAGGCCTTTTTCTCATCATGATCGGTATGCTCATCCAGTGGCCGACAATTATAACAGCCCTGATGTTCCCTGTGCTTATCTTTGTCTATTATCGCTTGGCAAAAAGGGAAGAGGATGAGATGATGAAGCAGTTCGGGGATGAGTATAAACAGTATCAGGAAGGGACGCCGATGTTTATTCCAAGGATTGGAAAAAGGGGGTGACCATATGGCAACAGACCCGGTTTGCAGGATGACGATAAGCGAAGAAAAGGCGGTTGAAAAGACAGAATACAAAGGGAAGACCTACTATTTTTGTGGCAAAGGGTGTAAGGAGAGGTTTGAGAAAGAACCTGAAAAATATATTTCAGGAGAAAATAAAAATTGGATTAAAGGGTAAACCCCCACACCAAAATCTTTGGTGTGGGGGTAAAAGATAATGGAGGAACATATGAAAGAGATAAAGGCCTATATCAGAGTCCGCAAGGCAGAGGATGTCATCCATGCCCTTGAAGAGGCAGGTGTTCCTGGTCTTACAGCCATAGAGGTAAAGGCCATAGGAGCGGCTATTGAGCCGGAGAGGGCGAAATTATCCATAGAATATGCTGAAAGGATTAGCCCTATCACAAAGCTTGAGGTTGTGTGCAGGGATGAGGATGTGGTGAGGCTTGCGGACATTATAAGGGATAAGGCATACACAGGCCATAAAGGGGATGGCATAATCTTTGTTTCCGGTGTAGAATACGCCGTGAAGATAAGGACAGGGGAATGGGGCGAAGGGGCGTTGATTCCCACTTCTGAGAAATGACTCAAACCTGGTCGTAAGACCTCTTTTCCAGGTTTGAGTTACAACTAGTAACTCAAGGCTTTAGCCTTGACAATCTTTAATAAGAAAGGAGGTGATACAGATGAGTATTTCAAAGACAGTTGTTGCAGCTCTTTTTTTAGTTTCGCTTGTTACAGTTCCTGCCATGGCCGATGAAAAGAAAGAGGCGAAAAATCCATGCGGTATGATGGGCGGTGGAATGATGATGGGCGAAGGCATGATGGGCGGCGGAAAGATGGAGATGAAGGAGCATCATCGGATGATGCAGGATATGCTTGGGATGATGAAGGAGCTGATGGGGATAGTAAAAGATATGAATCATACTCCAACGGACGCCCAGAAAAAGAGGCTGGATGAGATGATGAAGAAGATGGATGGAATGATGAAGATGCATGACGAGATGTTTAAAAAGCACGAAGAGATGATGAAGAAGAGGATGGAAAAGAAAGAGGAGATGAAAAAGGGAAAGGAAGAAGAACACAGCCACGAGCATAATTAAGGCATGTGTTTATATGGCAAGGGGTGGAGAATGAAAAAGCGCCCCTTGCCTTTTTTATCGGAGGTTGAAGAACCCCGCACCACTTTCCATTATGGAGTCCCGTAAAATTATCAGCCTTTGTGATGGAAAGTGGTGCGGGGATTGCAGCGAGCATTCCGTTCAATGAAAAATAAAGGATGGAAAATCTTTAATCTTCAGCCATCAGCCTTAAGCCTAATACATCGGAGGTAAACAAATGACAGAACTTATCAAACCTGTTCGTTATGGAATCTTAATCGGTCTTTTCGGCCTTGTCTTTGGCATCGGCTGGGCATTCTGGCTTGTGCTGGGGCATGAGAGGATACACAAAAGCCTTGACGAAAGGGCTGCCCAGGGGATTTACAAGCAGGGTGGAGTTGAGCATACCCATGAGCATGGCGAAGAAGAGAAGTCAAAGCCAGAGGAAGGAACTCATGCCCCCATGATGGGCGAAGAACATCATCAAGGTATGATGGGGCATGAACATCAACATGGCGCTCCAGAGGAGGCAAAACCCCATTCTCGAAGCATACACGAAGACCCTATTATGGAGCTTTCCCATACAAGGCTCAGAAGGGGACATATCCACGCCATGGGTCTCAGCATTGTCACCATCGCCCTTGCTCTGGTTCTTATGTCCACAAGCGCGCCTGAGAGGGTAAAAATCATAGCGCCTATCCTTACAGGTCTTGGCGGGCTCATCTATCCCTTTGCATGGATTGTTATGGGCTATAGAACGCCGCTTCTCGGCCCGGACGCGGCAGAGGCATCCGTAACCGTCATTGCAGGGACGGGCATTGCCCTTGTGCTTATCGGAATCTTTACAGCAGGCGTTTACCTCCTCAAGGATATTTTTTTAAAAAAATAATGCTGGACAATTGATGAGAAAATTATGGAGGGGTTTGATAATCAAACCCCTGCCTTTGCCATGGAAAATTGCAGGTCCGTTCAACCTGAGAAATTAAAATCCCTTATCAACAGCGCAGGCACAACACTTGCCCCGACATCGCTCCATGATGAAGGGAATGCCTGCCTCTCTTTGGATATCGCCTCTATCCTTGAAAATGCATCCAAAATCGATTCTGTAAATCTCATATCCTCAACAGGATATTTTATCTTTCCATCTTCAATATAAAATGTCCCATCCCTTGTCATGCCTGTCATTGATGCGGTCTTTGTATCAAGAAGGCCGTTTACATAGTGAAATCTTGTCACAAGAACGCCGCGCTCAACCATTGATACCATTTGCGAAGTAGTATGCCTGCCCTGTTTTATGAAAACATTTGTCGGGAACGGCCCTTCAACATCCTCTGATATAAGCGCATGCCCTGTTGTTTTTTTTCTGCACTTTTTTGCAAGCAGCGTATCATAGACGACATTCCTTGCCACACCGCCTTTTACAATATCCAATCTTTTTTTCCCCACGCCTTCAAAATCAAACGGCACAGGAAAACCGCTTAAATCAGCGCCGTCGTCGTATATTGTTATTTTTTTGCTCACAATCTTTTTCCCGATATTTCCTGTCATAAAGCTTGTGTCGTCAATAAAAATTCCTGCGCCAAAGCCGATGTAAATAAGCCACTCCAGTATTTCATTGACGGCAGCCGGTTCAAGCAAAACAGTGTATTTGCCAGGTTTTAGTTTTTTTGGCTTTTTACCCGCAACCCGCAACCTGAAACCTGCAACTGTCTTTCCTATTGCCGTTGAAATAATTTTATCTGCATCTATATTTTTTATATTTCTCTCAAATTGGCTCGCAAAGCCGGATGTGGAAGCAGACGATGTTATAAGGTTTATATTGGCCGATGTAAAAGGCTGGTACGCTCTGATGCCATTTGAATTTACAATACCTATCTCAGTCTCCAAAGTTGAAAAAGCGCCGCCTGCTTTAATTTGGGGCTTGGGGCTTGGGGCTTGGGGCTTGATATTTCTAAAAACATTATCAAGCATTCTTATCTTATCAGATATTGTAAGGTTTGCAGTTTCAGGAAAGTGGGTTTTCAAATCAGGATATTTTGAAGGCTCCGGCAAAGAGTCAAAAAACTTTAAAGGTCTTGCCTGTTTTGCAATAGCAATTGCCTTTTTTAAACACCGCCTCAGGTCATCTATGTGCAGAGAATTTGTTGATGCAATGCCAAGTTGCCTGTCTAATAAAACTCTGAAATAAACTGTTCTGTTAGACTCTTTTACATTCTGAATTATTGATGAATTTGCAAACCTTGTGGTAGCTCCATGGCTGCCGACATAAAGCGTCTCAGCCTGCCAAGCGCCATTCTTCCTTGCCTCTCGCGCCAGATTTTTCAGTAACTCTACCACCCTATCCTTGCCTAACATTTTACTGCTCCTATATTCACTCTGCTAAATCTTGCAGGCGCTGCACCATGCCCTACTGATATAGATTGAACAGGATCGCCCTTCCCGCAACTGTTTAATCCATACATCTGCCATTCTTCCCTGCCGCATATGGCGTTACAGGATTTCCAGAACTCAGGGGTTATGCCGGAATATACACAATTTTTAAGCGGTCTTGTAATCTTCCCTCTTTTTATTTCCCAGCCAATCTCCATGCCGAACTGAAAATTGAGCCGCAATGTGTCAATGCTCCAACTCTTGTTTGTCTCAAGGAGTATACCGTCTTTTGTGTCTGCTATCAGGTCATTTAAACTACCTTCCTGCGGTTCAATATTTATGTTACTCATCCGTATAATTGGGATATTGCTCCAACCACTTGCCCTGATGCTGCCATTGGACCCCTGCTTACTGCCTGCAGGGGCATGCTTCTTGCCCAAAGATTTTGCCGTCTCCCTTGATGTGAGAAAATCTACAAACCTGCCATTTTTTATAAGAGCGACCCTTCTTGCCTTTATTCCGTCATCATCATAAAGATAGCTCCCTGCTCCTCCTTCAATTGTCGGGTCAGCATAAATATTTACGATTTTAGAACATATCTGTTTACCGAGTTTATCAGGTGTTAAGAATGTACCGCCGGCAAGGCTTATCTCCATTCCCATTGCCCTGTCAAGCTCAACTGCATGGCCTATGGATTCGTGTATCTGTAATGCCACCTGCGAGCCGCCGAGAATAACGGTCCTTTCACCTGAAGGACATTCATCTGCCTTTAAAAGCGTGAGCGCCTCTTCAATTATACGAGGCGTATTCTTTAATATGTCCATTTCAATAACCCGCTCATATCCGCCCTGCCTGAAAATGCCTTGATGTGAATCAGGGAATGACCTTATTTGAACATCATCACCATCAATTGCAATGGCTTTTATACCTGCGCCGCTTGTAAATATCTCCTGCTCAATAAAACTTCCTTCTGTATTCAAAAAGATTTTATGCG
>JACQEJ010000063.1 GCA_016200645.1 Deltaproteobacteria bacterium
CCAGCGCTATCTTGGCCTTGAAGGCTCCATCGTGGTTTCTGTTGTTTTTACTCATCCTGCCTCACCTCCTTAGTTTCGGCAGGCTATTTTACCACTAAGTTACTCTGTCTTAAAATTGGGGTCCATTATATTACTTGCTGCTAACAGAGGCAACAGAGGTCTTGACAATAAAATAAAAAGGGGATATATTATAACCATAAGTAAGAGGTTACCGGAGTAGTTGAAGGATGGGTGGAAGCTAAAAATGGAGGTGACAGATATGAAGACAATCAGAAAATGGAGCCCCTTTGGCGAATTAGCCACCCTGCATGAAGAAATGGATGAATTCTTCAGAAGGGCATTTGGCACAATGGGTGGATTGACACAGAGCCTTTGGGGAGAGGCATGGTATCCGAATGTAGAGTGCTTCGCAAAAGAGGGAAATTTGGTGGTGAGGGCTGAAATCCCCGGAATGGATCCAAAGGATGTTGATATTTCCATCGTGGGCAATACCCTTACTATCAAGGGTGAGAAAAAAGCTGCTAAAGAAGTAAGCAAAGAAAATTATCTCCTGAGCGAAGTGCGCTACGGCTCATTTGAAAGGACAATAACACTCCCGGAAGGTGTAAAGGCAGACAATATGCGCGCCTACTATAAAAATGGCATCCTTGAAATTATGATGCCTGCTGGAAAGGCGGAACTTCCGAGAAAGGTAGCTATTGAGGTGGAGGGCGCCAGAGAAGAGAAGGTTACAAAGGCAGCGTGAGGAAGATGAAAAGAGCTTTCACTCATCCCGGAAGGTAACCTTAAAGATGTAGATTAATCCCGGTTATAATATAAGCCGGGATTTTTGTTTTTAAGGATGCGGCTCAGTGGACTCCAATACTGCCTGGGCAACACAGTAGTCTCCGTCATGAGAAAGGGTTAGATGGGTTTTAAAATTAAGGCTGAAGGCTGAGGGCTGGTCGTAAGACCTCTTTATCAGGCTAAGGCATGGTTTGCCGTCTTGGCCATTTGCTACTTCAACGGCGCTAAATTGAACAGCCCTTCCCAGCGCCTTGAAAAATGCCTCTTTTGCTGCGAAGCGCGCTGCAAGGTGCTGTTCGGGAAATCTTCTTTTTTTACAATACGCCAGCTCGTTTTGAGTGAAGAGCCTGTTTTCCAATTTCTCCCCCCATTTTTCAATTGCCTGTTTGAATTTAGGGATATGAACAATATCTATGCCGATGCCGTAGATCATAAAAAATCAGGTTATAGGCTATAGGCTATTGGCAATAGGAAAAACCTAAAAATACAGGTTATGGGCTATAGGCAATGGGAAAAAAACCTATAACCTATAGCCTATTGCCTATTGCCTATTGCCTGTAATTATTGCCTATCGCCCATTACCTATTGCCTTTATTTTATCAACTCCTTCATTTCTCTGACCGCCTTCTCAACGCCGACAAATACGCTTCTTGCTATGATGCTGAAGCCGATGGCAAATTCCTCAATCTCTTTAATTTCCGCCACTTTTTTTATATTGTAATAATCAAGGCCGTGGCCTGCATGAACAGCCATGCCAAGCTTTGACGCCAGGAGGGCTGTGTTGTAAATGCGCTTCAATTCTCCATCTCTCATCGCCTCGTTTTTTGCATCGCAATACCTGCCCGTATGAATTTCTACGCCGCTTACATCCATCCTGTGGCCGGCCTTTACCTGCTCCGGTTCCGGGTCAATAAAGAGGTTTACCATGATGCCAGCCTCTTTCAAAGTTCCAATAAATTTTTTAAGGGAGTCCCTGGCCGCCCGTATATCCAATCCACCCTCTGTTGTCAGCTCCTGTCTCTTTTCAGGAACCAGCGTAGCCAGGTCAGGTTGCAGCTCAAGGGCAATCTTGAGCATCTCCTGTGTTGCGGCCATCTCCAGATTAAGTTTTGTTTTAATCGTTTTTCTTAAAATGATTGCATCCCTGTCCTGGATATGTCTCCTGTCCTCGCGCAGATGAATGGTTATGCCGTCCGCGCCGCCAAGCTCTGCTAAGCTCGCTGCGGTTACAGGGTCAGGCTCTTGAGAGCGCCTTGCCTGCCGTATTGTCGCCACATGGTCTACATTTACCGATAGTCTTGCCATCAGCCCAGCTCCTTTTCTATCGCCTCTGCAATATACCCTGTCATTCTTTTTATCTCTTTTTCATCCTTTCCTTCAATCATCACTCTCGCAAACGGCTCTGTGCCGGAATATCTGACTGAGAGTCTTCCGCTGCCGTTTAATTTGCCTTCTACCTCTCGTATCCTCTCAGCCACCTGAGGAATGCTCAAAAGATCCTTTTTCTCCTTCACCTTTACATTGATCAAAATCTGGGGATAGGCTTGCATACCTGCGGCAAGCTCTGAAAGTTTTTTATTTTCCTTAACCATGACTGCCAGCACCTGCAGAGCGGATATTATCCCGTCCCCTGTTGTTGTATGGTCCATAAACAGGATGTGGCCTGACTGTTCGCCGCCAAGATTATAGCCGGCTTTCAGCATCTCCTCTGCCACATATCTGTCTCCGACTTTTGTTCGGACCACTTTGCCTCCAGCATTTTTTACAGCCTCTTCCAGCCCCATATTGCTCATAATGGTTGTGACCAAGGTCTTCTTTTTTAAAGTATTCTGTTTTAACATCCGTGTTGCCGCTATGGCCATGAGATAATCCCCGTCCAGAATTCTCCCTTTTTCATCTATTAAAATAACCCTGTCGCCGTCGCCATCCAGCGCGATACCAATATCAGCCTTTTTTTCCTTAACCAGTTTTTTAGCAACCTCCGGATAGAGAGAGCCGCACCTGTCATTGATATTTTCGCCATCAGGTTTTATGCCAATCGGAAAAACCTCTGCCCCGAGCTCGTAAAAGACCTCCGGCGCAACCCTATACGCTGCGCCGTGCGCACAATCAACCGCTATTTTTAGACCATCCAGCGTTAGCTCTTTTGGAAAGGTATTTTTTGCAAATACAACATATCTGCCTATGGCGTCGTCAATCCTGTGCGCCTTTCCGATATCGCTGGCAGTGGGCCTGTGGGACGGTTCGTTATTTTCAAAGATAAATCTTTCTATCTCTGCCTCAAGTTTATCCGGCAGCTTAAAGCCGTCTCTTGAAAAAAATTTAATGCCGTTATCCTGATACGGGTTGTGGGACGCTGAAATCACAACGCCTGCATCCGCCCTCATGCTGGATGTGATAAACGCAATGCCGGGCGTGGGAAGAGGCCCTACCAGCATCACATCAACGCCCATGGAACATATACCGGAAGCCATTGCGGTTTCCAGCATATATCCTGACAGTCTGGTATCTTTCCCGATTACAATCTTATGTCTTCGCGGCTCTTTTTTGAATACATAGGCAATAGCCCTTCCAAGCTGCATGGCAATCTCAGCGGTCATTGGATAGATATTGGCAACGCCCCTTACACCGTCTGTGCCGAATAGTTTTCTCATATCGTCAATCTTTTTGTTTTAGAAGATAATAACCGACCGAAAGAGCAAGTACTAATACCCCGATGCCTATTACTGCGAGCGGCTGGCTTTCACTTACTTCCATAATAATTACCTTACGGGCAACAGCAATAATTGCGACCAGCAACACTACTTCCACATGAAATAAGCTCTGCGTGAGATATGTTTTTATGATCGATTCCAGTAATTCAATGCCTATTAAAACCAGCAAGAAATGCCCGAATATCTCGTGGATATCTGCAGGGGTAAGGTAAAATAGGGAGTGGGAGACAACATCCCTTACTATAACCCAAACAAGGTCTACAAAGAGCAGAATTAGGACAAATGACATAACTAGCGTCAGCAGTTTAACTACTAATTGTTCGAATTTCTGCAAATATCCGACCATTCCTATCTCCTTTTATCCAATATATAAAGCGATTAAAACCATCTGACCCATATAATATCAGCTACACTTGCATAATTCAAAATGAAAATATTCTATCTTTTATCCTCTGATTTCTGCCCCATGACCTCCAGATATACCTGCACTGTCGATGGATTTACTTTTATTATCTCTACACCCTTCGGGGCCTTAATATCCCTGGGCGTAATCTTCAGGGTATTAACCCCAGGTTTTGCCGAGGAGAGGTCAAGGGATGCTATGAAATGGGAGGACGAGAGGTTCACAAGAAATGTCTTTGAGCCACGGATCCTGACCTCCACCTCTCGTACAGGTTCATCAATGATTTCCATATCGTGAGGGATATTTTTAAACTCCAGGGGTATGAGAACATCTGCTTCTATCTCCTTTTCTCCTGCCACCAGAAACCAGAGGGCAATGGCAAATATGAGGGCCATGATCTTTAAAATTGTATTCTCAAAAAAAAGCCCTTTAAAAAGATTTTCTTTCGCCACAATATCCCTCTTGTCTCTGGTAAACCCCGCACTTTCTCCAAAGTGCGGGGTAAATCGTGCTAACGGGCGCCCAGGAATGCATTTCTGAGCCGCTCCATGAATATCTGTGCATTCATATTTCTCTCTATATTTCTGTCAGTAACTATAGAAACCTCTCCTGTCTCCTCTGAAACAACGATGACAACCGCGTCAGTCTCCTCGGTAAGTCCAAGGGCAGCTCTATGCCGCGTCCCTAAAGACTTGCTTATCTCCTCGCCTTTGGCCAGAGGGAGAAAGCAGCCGGCCCTGCTTATCCTTGCCTTTCTTATTATAGCCGCGCCGTCATGCACCGGTGAAGAAGGGTTAAAGATAGAGAGGAGCATTTCTGAGTTCACCTTTGCGTCCACCTCTGTTCCCATATCCAGATAATCTCCTAATCCCACATCTTTTTCCAGCGCTATCAATGCGCCGATCTTTTTTTCCGACATCTGAAAGGCTGCCCTGGTCAGCTCCTCAAATATCTCTTCCCTTGCCCCTTCTCCCCTGCCAAAAAATGATGTTTTGCCAACCTGCACCAATACCCGCCTTATATCCCGCTGGAAGACCACGATTACGATGATTACTATGGAGCTTAAGAAATTGCTCAATATCCAGTGGAGCGTAAAGAGCCCCATCCTCTGAGATACGAAATAGGCAAGAACTATCACAGCCAGACCCCACAGCATCCTCTCTGCCCTTGTCCCCTTTACAAGAAGCATAAGCCTGTAAAGGACAAAGGCGACAATGAGGATGTCAAGCAGATCTATCCAGCGAATATCAAAAATAGCCTGCGGCATATATTTAAAAGTAGTGAGTAGACGGTAGACAGTAGACAGAAAAAGATTTATAGCTGTTCCCTCTATACTGTCTACTACCTACTCTCTACTGTTTTTTATCGCGTCCGCCATATCTGCTGCCATTCTCGCTTCCTTAACATCATGGACCCTTACAATATTTGCTCCGTTTAATATGCCTGCCGCAACAGCAGCGATACTGCCTTCAAGCCTGTCTTTTGCGTCCAGTCCCAGAACCTTGCCTATAAAAGATTTTCTGGATGTCCCGAGCGCTATCGGCCTGCCCATGGCCTTAAACTCAGAAAGTCTGCTGATAATATTGAGATTATCTTCAGCGCCCTTTCCAAAGCCTATCCCCGGATCAACAGCAATCCTTTCCCGCTTGATGCCAGCCTTGACAGCGACATTCACCCTTTCTTCCAGATAACCGAATATATCCGACATAAGATCATCGTATCGGACATCTCTCTGCATGGTTGCGGGAGTTCCTCTCATATGCATAAGGATAACGCCAACTTTATTTTTAGCGCATATATCCGCCATCTTCGGATCAAATCTCATGGCGCTGATGTCATTTATTATGCAAGCGCCTGCATCTATTGCCTGCCTTGCAACCTCTGCCTTGGTCGTATCCACAGATATAATTGCATCGTTTTTTTTCGCAATTTCTTTGACGACAGGGATGACCCTTTTCAGCTCTTCGTCCAGAGAAACCGGTTTGGAGCCGGGTCTGGATGATTCGCCGCCCACATCTATAATATCAGCGCCGTCCTCCGCCATCCGGAGCGCCCTTTTTACAGCGGCTCCTTTTTTCAGATATTGTCTACCGTCATAAAAAGAATCGGGGGTTACATTCAAAATGCCCATAACTAATGTCCGTGTTCCCAAAATCCATTTTTTCCCCCTGGCTTCAAATATCGCCTCTCTTTTATATATATTGCTCATTGCATTCTTAAGGGCATTGCCAACCTGTTTCAAACCAAACGGCTGCATATCCAATTTTTTAATAACATTCTGTATCTGCTTTTCAGTTCCGGATATAATGACGTCGGTAGTAGTGACGCTGCAGTTAATAACGCCTACTGACACTGCTGCCTCCCCTCCAACAGAAAGCATTTCCTGTTTCAGGATGTTTGCCTGGGGCGCGGTCAAATTCTTGAGCTTCAAATTCAGATGCAGCAGTTTGGGCGCCATGAGTTTGACACCCATCGGATCCACCCCGATACGGTACATCTCAATAATAGCCTGCTGCTCAGAGGCAATATTCAGAGCCTGAGGTAAATTCACAAAGACCTCATTATTATTGACTGCCGTGCAAAAAACAAAGGGCAAGATGTTCTCTTGCCCCCTGCTTCCCGACTCCGACTTCTTTATACAGATGCAGCGCCTGCCATTTCAGTCTCCTTCGGAGGCACGTTCTCGCCGCGTATTATCCTGTCTATTTCATCGCCGTCCAGCACCTCTCTTTCCAGAAGGGCTGCTGCAAGCCTGTGCAGGGTCTCGCTATTTTCAACAAGGATCTTTTTAGCCCTAATATAGCCTTCCATCGCAATTGCCTTTATCTCTGAATCTATCTCCATGGCTGTCTGCTCGCTGTAGTCCTTATGCGCTGCTATCTCTTTTCCAAGAAACACCATCTCCTCTTTTTTGCCGAATGTCAACGGGCCCATCTTCTCGCTCATGCCCCATTCGCATACCATCTTTCTCGCCATCTCGGTCGCCATTTCAATATCATTGCCCGCTCCGGTTGTCATGTGCTTAAGCACCAGCTCTTCCGCTGCCCTTCCGCCCATCATAATGGCAATCCTTCCCATGATATACTCTTTAGGCCATGTGTGTTTTTCATCCAGAGGCAGATACTGGGTAAGGCCAAGCGCAAAGCCCCTCGGAATAATGGTTACCTTGTGCACAGGGTCGGAGCCGGGGATAAGCTTTCCAACCAGTGTATGACCGGCTTCGTGATACGCTGTATTTCTCTTTTCCTCCTCGCTTATCACCATGCTCTTGCGCTCTTTGCCCATCAAAACCTTGTCCTTTGCCTCATCAAAATCAGTCATTTCAACTTTTGTCTTGCCGCGTCGCGCAGCCAGAAGCGCCGCCTCGTTAACCAGATTAGCAAGGTCAGCGCCTGACATGCCGGGCGTGCCCCGTGCAACCTTTTCAAGATTCACATTCTCTGCCAGAGGTGTTTTTTTGGCATGAACGCCAAGTATCTCTGCCCTCCCCTTTAAATCAGGCTTTGGAACAACCACAGTCCTGTCAAATCTCCCCGGCCGCATCAGCGCCGGGTCCAAAACATCGGGACGGTTTGTTGCAGCAATCAGGATGACGCCTTCATTTGATTCAAAACCATCCATCTCAACAAGAAGCTGATTTAATGTCTGCTCCCGCTCGTCATGGCCTCCGCCAAGGCCCGCCCCCCTGTGCCGGCCCACGGCGTCTATTTCATCTATAAAGATTATGCACGGCGCATTTTTTTTGCCCTGCATAAAGAGATCTCTCACCCGGGATGCGCCAACCCCCACAAACATCTCCACAAAATCAGAGCCGGATATGCTGAAAAACGGAACCCCTGCCTCTCCGGCTATTGCCTTTGCAAGAAGGGTTTTCCCGGTTCCGGGCGAGCCCATAAGAAGCACGCCCTTCGGTATCCTGCCGCCGAGTTTTGTGAATTTCTTCGGGTCCTTGAGAAATTCAATAATCTCCTCCACCTCTTCCTTGGCCTCTTCAACGCCTGCCACATCCTTGAATGTTATCTTCTGCTGATTTTCTGTCAGAAGCCTTGCCCTGCTCTTCCCGAATGCCATTGCCTTTCCGCCGCCCGCCTGCATCTGCCTCATAAAAAATACCCACACGCCTATGAGGAGGAGCATGGGAAACCATGAAATAAGCACAGCCCACCACTGGGACTGTTCCACAGGTTTTGCGGATATCTTTACCCCCTTGGCCCGTAAGGTTTTCACAAGGTCAGGGTCGTCAGGCGCAAATGTCTTAAATTCCTTGCCGTCTTTAAATTTTCCGGATATATCGTTTCCCTGAATGGTAACTTCTGCGACATTTCCGTTTTCAACAGATTGTATAAAATCGCTGAATATAACCTTGTCCTGAGACGGCGGGGTATGGCTGCTGAACATGTTATAGAGAAGCACCATGGTGGCTACGATAATAAGCCACATCGCCAGATTTTTATAAATAGATTGTTTCATCCTTTCTCAATCCCCCTTATCCTAAAATCAGATAGAGATTTTGAGGGGATACACTCCCTCCCTCCTCTATCGCTCCATGGAAATATATCTTGTCATAAAGTATAAAATATTACAATATAAATTTATCTAATACAAACGAATTAAATAAATTGTAAGCATCCAAAATTTCGGCTTGAAATGAAGCCAAAAGATCTGCGGACGGCAGAGGCTCATATTGAAATTTTTCAGGGCAAAACAAATTTTGCAGCGCTTCTTTCCCCGACCCCAGCGCCTTCGTATTTTGCTCTGCAAGGCAGGTTTCCAGAGGTTTTGTTGCAGCACATTCATTGGGGTCTTGGCTCAGGTAAATTTCGTTCCACACTGCCGTGCTATCTGCGCTGTGGGAATGGTTTTGTCCTGAAAAATTTCAATATGAGCCTCCAAACCAAACTTTAAGCCGAAATATTAGATGCTTCCAAATAAATTGACGCAGGGCATGGCTTTAGCCCTGCAAAATAAGCAAGCCTAAAGGCTTGCCCTACAACTTAATTATTGCATTTGTATTAATTTATCTAAAAAAAACCGTTGCGTCCTGGAGCGGCAAGGTATATACTTTGGCTTAAAGAGGCCGCCCATGAACGCAAATACCATCAAAATAAAGAAATCCGATATAGAGATAGAATTCTATCGCAGCTCAGGTCCAGGCGGCCAGCATAAGAATAAGGCCGCCACCGCCGTCCGCATAAAACACATTCCTACAGGAATTGTTGCGCAGGCCTCGGAGAGACGCTCCCAGCATATGAACAGGGAAACGGCCATGAAAAGGCTGAAAGCCGCGCTGGCAAAAAGGGCATTGAAGCCAAAGAAACGGATTACAACAAAGATCTCTGAATCACAGAAAAGAAAAAGGCTGGAAGCGAAGAAAAAGGCTGCAATGAAGAAGGCATTAAGACGGATGAAAAAGGAGGGTTGAAATATGCAGAAAGAAAATAGGCAGTATGGAGTAGGCGGTAGGCAGAAGTCAGGAGTCAAGAGAAAGGGTCGTTTTTTATTTTTACCACTGCTGACTGCCTACTGCTTACTGTTCGCTGTATTGCCAGGTTGTGGCAAGAAAGAAGAGGAGCCGAAAATTTCCGTAGCTGAAAAAAAGGCCGAGGTGGCAACATCCGCTGAAGCCATACCTCAGGAATTTGCAGAGGCATATAAGGGTGTGGTTGTTGTAGCAACAGTGGAAGGCATTGACTGGCGGAAAGGAATTATAACTGCGGTGGGCCGCGGTCTGCCGCCGAAAGATATAAAAAATCCGGCACAGGCTAAAATCCTTGCCATGCGCGCGGCAAAGGTGGAGGCATACAAAAATCTTCTTGAGACAATCCTGAAGATAAAGACACCTCCTGACCAGGGCATGAAAGAATATCTTGATGAGAAGCATATAGAAATAAGCCGCATAGAGGGTTTTATAAAGGGCGCAAAGGTTGTCAAAGAAGAATATAAAGATGACGGCAGCGCCGAAGTTACGCTGGAACTTCCGATAACCGGAGGATACGGCCTGGTGGCAGTGCTTAAATAATTGATATAGGGATGAGAAATCCTAAATTCTATACAGAGCGTCATAACTTCGCATACCTGCGTTGCTCCTCGGTTCGTCTTTGCGGCGTATGCTAAAAATACGCCTCACTCCTCACCTTCGTCGCGCCTTGGTCTGCTTTGTTCTGACGCTCTGTATGCGCAACTATTTATGTCGCTGTGTATAATATCTAAACCCCCACAACAAAGATTTTGGTGTGGGGGGTAAATCCTAAACAAATTAAAAATCTTAATTTTCAAAACGCATTATTTATATAGTTGTTTTGAATTTTAGATTTTTGTCATTTGATATTGTTTAGAATTTAGAATTTTGGCTTGCAATTTAGGCGCTAAATTAGAGTAATTCGTTATACATATCGAGGGCTTTATAAATGGTACTCATTAAATTCATTCATCTCCTTTCTCTGGTTGTCTGGCTCGGCGGCATGATATTCTTCTCCTTCATTGCCGCGCCGAGCATATTCAAGATGCTTCCGAGAGAGACCGCGGGCGATGTGGTTGGAAATATATTTCCTAAATACTGGATGCTCGGCTACATTTGCAGCATCACGGCTCTTGCAACCCTCTTAATCCTGTCATTTCAGGAAAAGGCATATCCGTGGGCAAGGATCGGCTTGCTGGTTCTTATGACTGCACTGGTATTTTATTCTGGCAAGGTAATCGGCAAGAATGCAACGGAGGTCAAGGCGCAGATTCGCGCAACAGAAGACCAAGCACAAAAGGAGTCATTGAGGCTCAAGTTTAAGGCCATTCACAGGAAATCGATGATACTGAATGCCGTGATTCTGATACTGGGGATGACCGTTCTATTTCTGACTGCCTATGCTCTCCGTTATAGTGAACGTTAAAAGTAAACCCCCACATCTTGACCCCCACACCTTCTTCAACTTTGTTTACTTTTAACGCAAAACCAGCTATGAATATAATATGAAACCCACATGACCTTCGGTCACAAAAGATAATGAAAATTCAATGTAGGGGAGACCCTTGTGGTCTCCCGTCGGCTTGCCTGTCAGCAGACAGGGAGGGGACAAGCCTCTCCCCTGCCAAAAATGGGATTTGGTATGTATTTTCGGGGCAAAAATCGCGCTGTCATAAAAGGGATAGTCCTCGTTCTATTCCTTTTATCAGCCATCTTCCTTGTAAGATACACATGGGTTGTAAGATATCTTGATCCGGAAGGCTTGCGGGTCAGGATTTCAAATTTCGGCCCCTGGGGGCCTATTGTATATATTTTAATCTACAGCATAGCCCCTTCAATCCTCATTCCCGGCACTCCGCTTACCATTGCAGGCGGCATCCTTTTTGGCCCGATTGCCGGGATCATCTATACCGCCATTGGCGCGACTATCGGGGCATCTATTGCATTTCTCATATCAAGATATATGGCAAGGGAGCTGGCTGCAAAATTATTAAAACATGAAAAGCTCGGTGCGCTGGGTAAAAAGGTGGAAAAGCAAGGGTGGAAGATAGTTGCCTTCACAAGACTCATACCTATATTCCCCTTCAATTTTTTAAATTATGCATTCGGCCTTACAGGCATAAGATTCACCCACTATGTGGCAGCGTCTTTCATATTTATGCTGCCTGCTATAATCGCCTTTGTAGTTTTTTCGAGTTCACTGCTGGATTTGATTCGAGGCAAGGTTTCAAAGGAGTTTTTAATTGGGTTAATCCTTCTCATTATAATCTCGGCAATTCCCATAGTGTATAAAAAAATAAAAGGAGGCGTTTAAATATGGGGGGAAGGCGCGCCCTTGTTATCGTAGATGTTCAGAATGATTTTTGTCCGGGAGGCGCTCTGCCTGTGCCGGAAGGAGACAGGGTTGTTCCGGCGCTGAATGCGTATATTGAAAAATTTCAGAAGGCAGGCCTTGCCGTCTATGCGTCGCGGGACTGGCATCCTGAAAAGACAAAACATTTTAAGGCATTCGGCGGGTTGTGGCCTCCCCATTGTGTGCAAAATACACAAGGGGCAAAATTTCATCCAGACCTTAAGCTTCCAAAAGATACGGTTATTCTCACCAAGGGCGAAGACCCGAATGAGGACAGTTATTCTGCCTTTCATGCACGGACAAAAGAGAAAAAACCTTTTGCCGCCGATTTAAAGGAAAAAGGCATTGAACACCTTTATGTGGGCGGTCTGGCAACAGACTACTGCGTAAGGGCAACTGTGCTTGATGGATTGAAAAATGGGTTCAAGGCAACTCTTCTCATGGATGCAATAAAAGGCGTGAATATAAAGCCAGAGGATTCGGCGGAGGCTATACAGGAGATGGAAAGGGGAGGGGCAGACAAGATTACATTTTACGAGTTGCGAGTTGCGGGTTGCGAATAAAACAACCCGCAACCCGCATTAGCACTCTCTGCTTATGAGTGCTAATTTTCCCCTTGACAACGAAAACAATGGCGCATATATTAAGTGCAAATATAATTTTTCAAAGGAGGGAGTTGAACATGAAAATTAAACCGCTTCACGACAGGATCTTGGTGAAGAGACTTGAAGAGGAGGAAAAGACAAAAGGGGGGATAATAATTCCTGACGCTGCAAAGGAAAAACCGATAGAAGGCGAGGTTGTTGCAGTGGGTGATGGAAAGATAGGGGAAGACGGGAAGAAGATACCTCTCACGGTGAAAGCAGGCGACAGGGTTCTTTACAGTAAGTATGGCGGCACAGAGGTGAAAATTGAAGGTGAAGAGCATCTGATTATGAGAGAGGACGATATTCTCGGAATAATAGTAAAATAATTTAACAAAGAAAAGACAGGCGTGAGGCTATAGGCTATGGGCGATAGGAAAAACAATAAATACGAGATTCCCATAGCCTATTGCCTATAGCCCATTGCCTGCTTTAAAACAAGGAGGAATACAATGGCTGCAAAGATAATAGCCTTTGGTCAAAAGGCAAGAAATTCCATATTGAACGGTGTCAATATGCTGGCTGATGCGGTAAAGGTTACCCTCGGTCCTAGAGGGAGAAATGTGGTAATTGAGAAATCCTTTGGCTCGCCCACCATCACAAAAGACGGCGTTACGGTTGCAAAGGAGATAGAGCTGGAAGACAAGTATGAGAATATGGGCGCGCAGATGGTAAAAGAGGTGGCAAGCAAGACCAGCGATGTGGCGGGAGACGGAACAACCACCGCAACCGTGCTGGCGCAGGCAATATACCGCGAAGGCGCAAAACTCGTAGCCGCAGGGCACAACCCAATGGATTTGAAGAGGGGCATTGACAAGGCTGTCGAAACGGCGGTTGCAGAACTGAAAAAAATATCAAACCCGACAAAGGGCAAAAAAGAGATTGCGCAGGTCGGCACCATATCCGCCAACGGCGACAACACCATCGGCGATATCATTGCAGAGGCAATGGACAAGGTAGGCAAGGAAGGGGTCATTACGGTTGAAGAGGCAAAGGGTATGGAGACAACCCTTGAGGTTGTGGAAGGCATGCAGTTTGACAGAGGCTACCTCTCCCCCTATTTCGTAACCGATGCCGAGAGAATGGAATGCGTGATAGAAGACGCCTTCATCCTTATCCATGAGAAAAAGATCAGCAATATGAGAGATATGCTTCCAATCCTTGAAAAGATTGCAAAGATGGGCAAGCCATTTCTTATTATTTCAGAGGATGTAGAGGGTGAGGCGCTGGCGACATTAGTCGTGAATAAACTCCGCGGCACGCTCCACTGCTGCGCGGTAAAGGCGCCGGGGTTCGGCGACCGGAGAAAGGCAATGCTGGAAGATATAGCCATTCTAACCGGCGGCAAGCTCATTGCTGAAGAACTCGGTATAAAACTGGAGACCGTTGATATTAAAGACCTTGGAAAGGCAAAGAGGATTGTAGTTGACAAGGAAAATACAACCATCATTGATGGCGCAGGCAAGAAGGCTGACATAGAGGGCCGTGTAAAGCAGATACGGGCGCAGATTGACGAGACCACCTCGGATTACGACAAAGAAAAACTTCAGGAGAGGCTGGCAAAGCTTGTGGGCGGTGTTGCTGTAATCAATGTCGGCGCTGCAACCGAGACTGAGATGAAGGAGAAGAAGGCCAGGGTTGAGGATGCGCTCCATGCAACCAGGGCAGCGGTTGAGGAAGGCATCGTCCCGGGCGGCGGCGTAACATATCTGAGGATATTGTCTCAGGTGGAAAAACTCAAGCTTGAGGGCGACCAGCAATTTGGCGTCAATATTGTAAAGAAAGCGCTGGAGGAACCTATCAGGCAGATTGCAGCCAATGCAGGCGCTGAAGGCTCCATTGTTGTGGAAAGGGTAAAGAAGGAAAACGGCGCATTCGGATTCAATGCCGCGACCGAAACCTATGAAGACCTCTTGAAGGCAGGCGTTATTGACCCGACAAAGGTTACGCGGTATGCGCTTCAGAACGCGGCATCCATCGCAGGGCTTATGCTCACCACCGAGGCGATCATTGCCGAGAAGCCAAGGGAAGAAAAGGGCGGCGGAATGCCGGGGGGGATGCACCCGGGCATGGGCGGCATGGAAGGGATGATGTAAGATACTATGTAGAGACGCATTGCAATGCGTCTCTACGCTGCAAAAAGGGCGTCCTGATTATCAGGACGCCCTTTTTGTTTTATGGATAAATAAATACTTGTAAGAAATGTCAAAGGTCGCCCAGCGCCACTTTCCATTACGGAGTCCCGTAAAATTATCAGCCCTTTGTGATGGAAAGTGGCGCTGGGTGAATAAAATCCAAAATCCCAATGTCAAAAAAATTAAGTTTGGATTTTGGAATTTGAGCTTGATTTGACATTTGGATTTTGACATTTGGATTTATTTGATATAAAACAACCCACATGCGCGCCAGGGACATCCCAAAGGTCATAAAAATACTGAAACGAGTCAATGCGCCATTTACTATTCCTGCTGTTACTCAGGTCTCCCGCACATCCCGCAGCCCATTCATGGTGCTTATATCCTGCATCTTAAGCCTTCGCACCAAAGACGAAACAACAGCCATTGCATCAGAAAGGCTTTTCAGGCTCGCAAAGACACCTGAGACAATGAAGGGGCTTTCTCACAAGACTATTGAAAAGGCCATTTATCCTGTTGGCTTCTACAGAAATAAAGCAAAGGTCATTCAAGGTATCTGCAGGGGATTGGTAGAAAGCTATGGTTCAAATGTGCCTGATACAATTGATGAGCTTCTCAAACTGAAAGGCGTCGGCAGAAAGACAGCAAACCTTGTCGTAACCATCGGGTACGGAAAGCCAGGCATATGCGTAGACACCCATGTTCACAGGATAGCCAACCGCTGGGGCTATGTAAAAACCAAAACCCCTGAAGAGACGGAATTCGCCTTGAGAAAAAAACTTCCAAAGAGATACTGGATTATCATAAACGACCTCATGGTAACCTTCGGTCAGAATATCTGCAAACCGGTTTCGCCGCTCTGCAGCCGGTGCAAGCTTTATAGATATTGCGACCGGGTAGGGGTTGTAAGAAGCAGGTAAACCCTATGCATCCGTTATCCTCTCCTCAATCTGCGCGCAGATCCCCCGCACCATATTCACCTCTTTCTGCATAAGTCCTGTCCTTCCAAAAAGCCTTTTAAATGACCGCATGATTGCACGCAGAAGATACGCCCCGCCCTTTTCACCGTAGCCGAGTCTTCTCAATGTCTTTTCTAAATGTATATACATACCTTCCATCTCCTTCCATGGCGCAAGTTTGATGGAGGGACCTTGTGGTATTTCAGTTCTAAAAAGCTCATAACAGACTAAAAATACTGCATGGGAGAGATTGAGGGATTGATAATTTTCGTGGGTCGGTATTTCAACGAGCAAATCGCAAAGTTTTATCTCCTCATTTTTTAGCCCCTTATCTTCCCTCCCAAAGAGGATAGATACCTTATTTCTTTTTGCGGCCGTTAAGATACCCGGAATAACCTCCTGAAGGGTCAATACAGGATAGCGCTCCCTCCCTTTTCTCCTTGTAGTCCCCACAACAAGGCCAGAGTCTTTTATTGCATCTTTTACATCGGGAAACATCTTTGCTTTCAGGAGTGTGCCGCACGCATTGCACGCCATGGAATATGCCTCGTTATTTTTATAATCAACAGGATTTATCAGGCAAAGATTGGAAAAACCGGTATTCTCCATTGTTCGCGCAACGGAGCCTATATTGCCCGCGCTTTGAGGCTCGACAAGGATTATGGAGAAGTTATTCATAACGAGTGTCATGGTATCATTACAGCGGCAAATTATCAAACGGCAGGAAAATTTACAGCGTCATTCATTGGACTTGACAAGTAGTTTTTGATGGGTATAATAAGATTATTCTGAATAATAAGAATTATCAGAATACTATGCAAGGGGAGGAGAAGATGGCTAAAAAGAAGAAAATCACTTCTTGCTGCGAACCGGGAAACAACTGCAAGGTTGAATCCATCGTAACCGTTGATGAGCGTGGGCAGATGGTCTTGCCCAAGGAGTTGAGGGAAAAAGCCAAAATAAAGACAGGGGACAAACTGGCGATTGCCAGCTGGCAAAAAGGCGGAGAGGTGTGCTGCATCACCCTGATAAAAGCGGAAAGCCTTGCGGATATGGTCAAGGGGAGGCTCGGGCCTGTGATGAAAGAAATTTTTTAGGGGGCTAAAATGAAAATGTCAAAAACAGGAGAAAGCATGAAAATTATTTCCTGCTGCGGCTCTGCGGAAAAAAAGGAAGCGGAAAAAAGCAATATGCTGTGCTGTCCTGATGCCCTCAAAGATGAATCCAATCATCCTTCAGACGCTGTCGTAGTGTCAAGCGATTGGACTCTCCGGGAATATCTTGAGCATATCCGATGCAGGACGAGCGGACTGCGTATGAGATATGCGGTCAAGCCCGGTCTTTACGCTGCGGGTAACCCCGACAAAAATTCCGATGTTTTTGTGAGCGCCAATTACAAGCTTAGCTTTGACATCCTCCGCCGCACATTGAAAGGGATGAATGCGTGGATTCTCGTGCTGGACACAAAAGGCATCAATGTCTGGTGCGCGGCAGGCAAAGGCACATTCGGCACGGAAGAACTAGTAAAACGGATTGCCGAATCATATCTGGAGAAGACAGTTAATCACCGAAGGGTCATCGTGCCTCAGCTTGGCGCGCCTGGGATTGCAGCCCATACGGTTCAGCATAAGACAGGATTCAGGGTTTATTACGGGCCTGTTGATACGCGGGATATTCGTGGATATGTGGAGGCAGGGTATAAGGCAACGGAAGAAATGCGCAGGGTTAAATTCACCGTGTGGGACAGATTCGTTCTTACGCCGATGGAGATGATCCCGGCCCTCAAAATATACGCGATTTATGCGGCGCTCATGTTTTTCATTATGGGCCTGAAGCCATCAGGAATCATATTCAAAGATGCCCTGGCAAACGGACTGCCGTTTATCTTTCTCGGATTTTTGGCAGTTCTGTCAGGCGCATTGGTTACGCCGCTGCTGCTTCCTTTTGTTCCGTTCAGGTCGTTTGCCGTTAAAGGCTGGCTCGTGGGAATTGTGGCCGCTTTGATCGGTATCAAAACCATTCCCGTTGCCGCGCCTGCCGCTGTTTTTTCATTTATATTCTTTCCGCTGGCAAGCTCATATATTGCGCTGCAATTTACCGGCTCAACCGTTTTTACCGGCATGTCCGGCGTTAAAAAGGAACTCAGGTTCGCTATGCCTATCTATATGTCAGGCGCTTTTATTTCCCTTGTCGTGCTGGTCTTTTTCAAGCTGAAAGAGTGGGGTATTCTATGAAATATCTTGCCAATGTAACAAGCCTTGAATTCTTTTCCGATACCTGCACCGGCTGCGGAAGATGCGTTGAGGTATGCCCTCATGCGGTCTTTATTATTGTGAACGGCAAAAAGGCTGCATTAAGCGATAAAGACAGGTGTATGGAGTGCGGCGCATGTGCGAGAAACTGCGCCTTCGGGGCGATTGCGGTGAATGCGGGCGTTGGCTGCGCAGCCGCGATCATAAACGGCATGATTACCGGAGGCGAGCCTTCCTGCGGATGCGGGGATAATGCAGGAGAGTGCTGCTAATATCAGAAAATGCATTTGCATTTTCTGACAAATACTATTACTTAAAGATAATGAAGACCTTGCCCTATCCGGAAGCGTAAGCAAGGAAAGCATAGACTTCCTGACCCGCCGGATCAAGGAGATAGAAAAAGCCGTAGAAAATAAGGTCAAAATGCAGGAGCCTTACAGTAATCTTCAAACAATACCC
>JACQEJ010000062.1 GCA_016200645.1 Deltaproteobacteria bacterium
TACCGATAATCCGCGTAACCCAAAATCTTCAAAGGTTTGTAAATCCCGCTGGATGCCTGCCCCGCCTGACGGGTCAGCGCCGGCTATGGTTAGGATTGATTTCTTCATAACAAATACACAATCCCCACCTGTATCACGCCAATTATAAAACCAAGCGCGCCTCCAAGCCATTCTATATGGCGCAATTCCCGCGCGATAAAATCCGTAAGCAGCGCCTCAAACCTTTTTATATCAAGGTTGTCTATTCTGGCAACAAGCATCTCTTTCATATTAACCTTATCGTGAAATTTTTCCACAAAAGAGTCTTTTTTCTCGTCTATATGCTTTATTACTTCTTTTGTAAGGAGATATTTGATGTGATAGGTAAGGTTTTCTGAAATAAGCCCTATGAGGGGTATCTTCTTTATCTTGCCTGCCTTAAACCGATGCTCAACAATTTCGTCTACAGCCTTTTCGACATCTTCTTTCCATTCTATGCCTTGCAATATAGCGCTAAAATCCTTGGCAGAAACCAACTCTCTTTCAATGGTCTTTGCAATGCCGGCTGCGATTTCTTTTCTTCTTTTAGGGATGAGTCCCTGAAGTTTATAGCCCAGTAGGTTTACAGGGCGGTATGGCCTGAAAAGCATCTTGATTGCAACGTAATGTGTAAACCAGCCTATGACTGCCCCGGTGATTGGCGGGATAAATATCCTGTAATCCATAATAAAACAGCCTACAAGTTGTTAGTCTAAAAGTCTAACAGTTTTTACTTGTAGGCTTTTAGGCTTGTAGACTGTATTAAAATCTTTTCTTTGCTATCTCTTCCTGATAATACTTTTTATACAGCACTTCCCATTCCTTGCTCCCTTCAGGGATAGACCGCGACAGTGAACGTATCTTGTTTCTGACCATATCGTCTGCCGTATCTTCTATGTGTAAATAATTAGCAATGCTCTTCTTGGCCTCGTGCAAAACCTTATCCTCGTCTGTAAAATCAACAAGGTCATCCTTCCAGATTCCGTCGGTTATAAGATGCGCCAGATGCGATACCCTGTCTTCCGAGAGCCTCATAGAACAATGCCCCTTTCTTTAGCCACTTTTTCCTTGGTGAGATTGAACATCTTCCGGTAGTCCATGCGGCCTGCCTCTATTTCTCGTGCATATTTTTGCAATATTCCCTCTATCTCTCTATCAAGCTCATCTTCAGCCTTAAGGTCTTTCAGGAATATTTCAATAATCCTGCTCAAAACCGCCTCTTCCGGAACCTTAAAAACAATAAGCCCCTTTGTTTTTAAATTATCCAGTATCAGCCTAGAAATCTTTTCTACCTGCTCTTTGGCAAGCCGCATAAACACCCCCAGAAAAAGTCAACTGACTTCTTTGTAAATAACACACCTGAAGCCTTCTTGCAATGACTATTGACAAAGCATGGCCTTTTGTCTATATTGTGAAAAAACATCAAGGAGTTAATAACCCCGCCCACAGGGCGGGGCTTATTGGCTGCAAAGGAAGAAAACCTCACATTTCTTATGTTAAAAGATTGGTCTTACGACCGCTTGCCTTCATCCCTGTCCACAGGACGGGGATGAAGGCAAGCTACGGCAGTTAAAAGTGGCAAGAAGACAAAAGGATTATATCTGTCTTATCTTTGGGATGCTCCTTATCCTGATTGGAGTGGTAGGACTCATCTATCCCGAGATTACTCTGAAGAGGACAAAGACGGTAAGGCTGGGCCCTGTCAATATTGAGGAGCCTAAAAAACAGGTATACACCATATCGCCTTATGTTGCTGCAGGCATTATGGCAGGAGGGGTGGTTTTGATTTATCTTGGCATCAAGAAGTAAATGAAACGGAGGTAAAGATATGAAAAAAATGAAGACACGGTTTGTTTTCAAGCCCCTTGCGCTCTATCTTGCATTTGCCTTTTTTCTTATCGCCTGCATTCCGCGCAATTCATGGGCGTATCTGGTTGGTTCGCAGGGTGTAAGCTTTTCGAGGGAGGCTGATATAAATAAGATTCAAAGGGCGCTGGAAATAAGGTCATAATAAAATAACAAAAAGCATTCTTAATAGTAACTTGCGAAAAAATTATGGGAGGTGAGGAATGAAAAAGATGAGAACCATGTTTATTTCGAAGCCCCTTGCGCTCTATCTTGCATTTGCCTTTTTTCTTATCGCCTGCATTCCGCGCAATTCATGGGCGTATCTGGTTGGTTCGCAGGGTGTAAGCTTTTCGAGGGAGGCTGATATAAATAAGATTCAAAGGGCGCTGGAAGCAGAGATAGTTTTTAAAAAATATGCAGGGATGGTGAAAGCCATCCCTGCATTTATTTTATTGTATAGTTGTGCGATTAACGCCGGTATCGTCAAAAAAGGTATTGATCAAAATCCGGAGGCTGGTTTCTATATTAAAGGTGTTCCATTTTTCCCCCAGGAGAAATATGATTGCGGCCCGGCCTCTCTTGCGAGTGTCATGAACTTCTATGGCGTCCCGGTATCAAAAGAAGAGGTTGCAAAGGAGGTGTACAATCCCACGCTCAACGGTACCCTTTCGATAGATATTTTACGATATGCAAGGGCAAGGGGATTTGACGCTGCTTATTATAAGGGCAGAATGGAAGATATAAAAAAAGAAATATCACAGGGGGAACCTGTAATCCTGTTTTTAGATCTTGGCTATTCTTTCTATCCTGTAAGACATTACATAGTGGCCGTAGGATATAACGATAAAACAGGTTATCTAATAACTTATTCAGGCGCAGAAAAAGACAAAACTTTTTCTTATAAGGAAATAGAATCAGCGTGGGAAAAAACAGGGTTTGGGACAATTTTAATTACACCAAAGGGGCAATGATGCCTAAAATGAAAAGAGGCGATGGGCGATGGGCTATAGGCTATGGTTTTACTATTGCCCATTGCCTATTGCCTATTGCCTGTTTCATCCTTTGGGGCTGCGCCGGCCATCAAATCATCATCACCAAAGACCCTCTTAAGGCTGAGGAACACATAAAGCTTGCTCAAATTTATGAAGCAAAAGGCGAGACAGGGCTTGCTGTTCAGGAATATAAAAAGGCATTGGAACAGGACAAAACCAACCCCATAGCATATTTTGGACTTGGAAATATCTCCTATAAAAAGGGAAAATTTGCGGATGCGGAAGTATATTATAAAAAGGCAATAGAAAATACCCCTGCGGATGATCCGAGAAACGCTATGTTTTATAACAACCTGAGCTGGGTTTATATTGAAACAAACAAAGACTTGCAAGAAGCTGAAAGATTGGTTCAAAAGGCAATTGTTTTAGATGCTGCAAGGGCCCAGATATATCAGGACACCCTCGGCGTCATGTATACAAAATTAAAAGAATATGAACAGGCTGAAAAAGCCTTTTTATCCGCTTTACAGAATGCACAGGGAGATACAACCGCCTTGCGATATATCTATCAGCACCTTGCCGAGCTTTACCGGTTAACGGGCGGCAAAGACGCTTTGAAATTGCAGCAAGTGATTCAGAAATTAAATGAGATAAGCAAATGATGCTTACGCCAAAACAGCGCCTCATATTTGCCCTTGATGTTGTCTCTGTAAATGAGGTGAGACAATGGGTCAGACTTCTTAAGGGATATGTTGGAATATTCAAGGTCGGGAAAGAACTTTTTACAGCCTGCGGGCCAAAGGCGGTGGATATAATTCACAGCGCAGGCAGCGAGGTATTCCTTGATTTAAAATTTCATGACATCCCGAATACCGTTGCAAAGGCAGGGGTGGCTGCTGCCGGCCTTGGCGTCAAGATGTTCAATGTGCATACTCTCGGCGGGCTTAAAATGATGGAGGCTGTGAGAGAGGCAGTGGATAAGACTTGCGGGAAAGGAAAAAGACCTATTATTCTCGGGGTCACAATCTTGACCAGCATGGATGAAAAGGCAATAAAACAGGTCGGCATACAGGGGCCTGTAAAAAGGAGGGTTCTGCATCTGGCAAGTCTGGCAAAAAAGGCAGGGCTTGACGGCGTTGTGGCATCGCCGTTAGAGGTAAAAGACATAAAGAAAAAACTGGGCAAGGGTTTTATTACCGTAACACCCGGCATCCGCATGTCTGATTCAAAACCCGATGACCAGAGCCGCACCATGACGCCAAAAGAGGCTATTTCAGCAGGCGCGGATTATATTGTAGTCGGCAGGCCGATAAGAGAGGCAAAGGACCCGGTAGCGGCAGCGAATAAGATATTGGAAGAGGTGCGATAGTAAACCCCCACACCAAAATCTTTATATCTCCTTTCATGCCCGAAGAATTTTGACACACGCTGTTTTGTGGGCTATACTTTATGCAAGGAGGGAGTTTTATGACATTCACGATTACCATAGCTGAGCTTTCGTTTTTGCTCGCTGCAATTGCCTTTTTTCTCCTGGTAATCTATCTTATCCCTGGGATTATTCAGCTTCGCAGCACTGCAAAGGCAATTGAGGAATTATCGCAAAAGGGGAAGGAGGCAATAGAAGAGATAACTACGCTTGCCAAAAAATTGAACGGTCATGCAGAGGATGTCGGCAATGTGGTGAAAAAGATTACGGATGTCGGACTGAAAGCGGCATATTTGGCCGATGTGGTGGTAAACCAGCTCAAAGGGCCTATAATAACCCTTGCCAGCATCATAGCCGGCATCGAATTCGGCTTAAGGCATTTTAAAAAAAAGGAGGGCGATAAAGATGTCAGAGAATAGCAACAACACACTGGGTATGATGTTTGCATTTCTTGTTGGGGGACTTATCGGCGCAGGTCTTGCCCTGCTTTATGCCCCTGCGTCAGGGGAAGAGACAAGAAGGCGGTTACGGGAGCAGGCGGCACAGAAAGGCGATGAATTAAAACAACGTTATGAGGCTGCGGTGGATACAGTAGAGGAAGGGGTGGGCAAGGTTAAAGAGATTATTGAAGAGAAAAAAAATGAAGTGGCAACCGCTTATCAGGCGGGTAAAGAAGCGTATCAGCGAGAAAAGACAAAACATGCAAAAGAGACTGCATGATATTTGGATAAAAAGACCACAGACCGGTTTTTCATCAGGGCAGACACAGGTCTGCCCCTACGGTATGTAGGGGCAACCCATGTGTTTGCCCTGTGCCTATTTATTCTCTTTTTTAAGAAGCTCAATGCCTGCCTTTGCGTCCGCTGCCAGCTCATGCTCCGGATAGTCTTTTAGAAAACTTTCAAAAGTTGCCCTTGCCTCGTCTGTTTTTCCTGCCTGAGCATAGGCATAAGCAAGCGACAAAACCGCTACAGGTTTCAATGGGCTGTCCGGGTATGTTTGTCCGAATGATTTGAGCTCTTCTATTGCGCCGGCAAAATCCTTTTTGTTTATAAGAGACTCAACCTTTGCCATTGCAGCGCTGTCTTTGCTCTTTTCCTTTCCTTTCCAGTAAGGCATCAGCTCTTTCCCCTTTTCCTGTTCAGCGCCTCGCAGTCCTGCCACAGCGGTTGGCACAGTTGACTGCCCTTTCTTCCCCACCCTTACCACCTTTGACCAGAATGATGCCAGAAAATCCCGGATGCCGCCTTTCCCCTCAGCGGTTTTAACACCCTCCTTGCCCTTTGCCTTGCCTGTTTCCTGGGCATTGAGCCAGCCCGAAGAAAATACCAATGCTGCTGTGAGTAATACCGTAATGAACTTCATCATGTTAGACCTCCTTTTTATAGATTTGCTTTATCCTCAAACTCCAAAACAAGATTTTTCCCATTCTTTGGCGTCACATCTATCTCTTTTGCAGATATAAGCTCCTTTGGGCTTGATATTCCCATCTCTTTGAATTTTCTGACGGAAGGAAGCAGCCTTGTCTCGATGGATGCAACCCCTTTATTGTATGCCTCCGAGGCCTTGCCCAGCTTATCTCCAATATCGGAAAAGTGTTCCATCACAATGGAAAACCTGTCATAAAGCTCTTTCCCGAGCCCGATGATCTCCTGCGCATTTCTGGTAACCTGCTCTTGCTGCCAGCCGTATGCCACAGCCTTCAGCAGGGCTATAAAGGTCGTCGGCGTGGCCAGTATCACCTTTTTGGAGCTGCTGTATTCAATCAGTTCATTATTCTGCTCTATAGCAGCGCTGAAAAAGGACTCGCCCGGCAGGTACATCACGACCATTTCAGGCGATTTTGGAAAGTTGTCCCAATAGGCCTTGGAGCCGAGTTTATCTATATGGCCCTTGACATTCTTCACATAATTTTCCATTGCCTGTCTTCTCGCGCCTTCTGATGATTCCGACACTGCATGGAGATATGCGTCTACCGGCGCCTTTGCGTCCACAACTATTTGACGGCCATTGGGCAGATGGATGAGCATATCAGGCTGAAGGCGTCCGGTATCCGTTGCAACCGAAACCTGTTCGGTAAAGTCGCAATAGGCGGTCATACCCGCCAGCTCCGCGGCCCGGCGCAAAGACATCTGTCCCCACGAACCGCTTCCCCTGGGTGTTCTCAGCGCCGTTACCAGATTCCCTGTCTCTTTCTGCAAATTTTCCTGCATTGCAGAAAGGGCCTTGATCTGCTCGGATAGACTTCCGAAACTCTTATGCCTTTTTTCTTCTATGTCTTTAAGCTGCTGCTCGTACCTTGCCAGCATCTCCTGAAGGGGCTTGATGGTGCCGTCCAGGGAAGCCCTGTGCTCCCCGAGCTTTCCTTTGGTATCCGCCAGAATCTTTCCGAGATGTTCTGAGGCAAGCTTGAGGAAATCCTCGTTGCTGCTCTTCAAGGCTGCAGAGGCATGGGCCTTGAAGGTATCAACCATCTCCGCCTTCATTGCCTCAATCAGCCTCTTCTGCTCCTCTATATTTTTATCCGCACCCTCTAATCGTTTGTAAGATTCTGCAAGCCGTGTCGCTGTTTCTACCTTTCCGCTCCGTTCAGCATTCAGACCATCCCGCAATCCGGTCAATTCCGATTCTTTCTGACAAATCTGCCGCCTCAATTCAGCGACAATCGCCTCTGCGCTGCCTTTGGCTGACTGCAGCTCGGCTATATGCGCTAAGGAGCGGCTCTGGGCCCTTGAGCCTGCGATAAACCATGCAGCAATGCCCCCTATCAAAACTCCTGCAACAAGAAAAATAATTTCCATCATATTTTCTCAGCGATACCTTTTTTCCGGACTTATCTACTGAAACAATAAAGAATCCAGAAACCCCTTTTCATATTTTACCGTCGGATTTATATCAACGGCTTCCTTGAATTTGGTCTGCGCCTCCTTGAGCATTCCCTTTTTATAATATGTTATTGCAAGGTTTACCTTTATTTCTGCGTCTTCAGGCGCTATGGCCTCGGCCTTTTTATAGCTTTCCAGCGCTCCGTCAATCTTTCCTGTTGCGAGATAAATATTGCCGATGTTGGTAAGCGCATCCGCGTCCTGCGGGTTTGCCGCAATGATGGCATTAAATTCCTTCACCGCCTCGTCATACAACTCATTTTCAGCATATATCAGACCAAGCTGCATTCTGGCATTTAAGTCATTCGGATTTTTGTCCAATGCCTCCTGATATGGCTTAACCATCGCCTGAACCTTTTTGGCCTTCTGCATGGCGATCTCCCGCGCCATGATCGCATCTATCTTATCCTTGGTCGGGAGCGCCGGGCTCCATACGGCAGGAGGCAGTGTGGCAGGCTGATATACGGCCCATGCATCATGCACCTTTGTTATTTCAACCTTTTTTTCCTTTTCCCACCGGTAATAGATTTCGCTTCCCTTATACCACGCCTCTGTAAACGAGGAACCAACAGCCGTTGCCTCCAGAGGAATCCATACCTGATTATCAAGAATTATATACTGCTCAGTATTAAGGGAGATGGCGTCAACTTTTTTCGGGTCAATGTCCAGCTTGAACATCAAGTGCAGATGGCCGGGCGTGCCGATGAATGCGGTTTCTATGCCGAGGTGCTCCAAAAGACTTGCAATGAGTATGGACAGGTCGGAACAATCGCCCGCCTTTACTTTAAAAGTCTCTCTTGGATATTGCACAAAATCCACTGCGCCCACCTCTCTGGATGCCTTTTCATAAGGGTTATTCGGGTTGGGCGCATATCCTAAGCCGTATGCGCCAAGCGAGTCAAATATCAGCATGGCCAGACTCATCTGCTTGTTCAGCAGGACTCCGTTTTCAGGATATATCTGCATAAGCCCTCTTGCAAAATCCTTTACAGGCTCATCCTTTGGCGTGACAAACGCAGCAATCATGGCCGGGATGCTCCACGTTATGGCATTCCTGTTGTATATGGTGAACGGGATAGTCAATGTTGTCTTTTCTTCTTTCTGCTCTACATAGTAGCTCACCTCAATGGCTGCCTGCGCAGGCGTATCTTCCACAATCTCCAGTATCTTATTGTTGAACGAGGCATACAGAGGCACCGTTACTGTTGCCCCTGGCTTTACATCCTTTACCTCCTTATCGGTTGAAAAGTCCATGTAATTGAGAACCTTAAGGCTCACCTTTATTTTTGGAAACATATCTTGAGAATTATTTGTTATCTTTATTTCGCCGATTGGGGTGGTATTGTAAAATTTGTAGAGTGATGAAAAAACCTTATTGATTGTAACTTTCTGAATATCTATAGGAGGGCCGGCAGTTTTCCCCTGCTCCGCCCTTTTCTTTGCCTCGTATGCCGCATTGAGGTCTTGCTTGAACACATCCCGCGGGTCAAGGCGGGATGCTGCTTCCAGGGCGTCTATTGCCTCGTTATACATCTTTTTTTTCATGTATGCCCTGCCCAGGAGATTATAAGCCAGCGCCTCTTTGGGCGCCATTGTCGTGATGGTTTGGAGTTCATGTATGGCCTTGTCCAAGAGGCTATTTTCCAGATATATCCGCCCAAGTTCAACGCGGATATTTATAGCATCCTTATTGATATCAATTGCTCTCTTCAGGGTATCTACAGCATCGCCGCTCTTGCCAAGGGCATGGAGGCTTTTGGCCAGAAGAAGGTATGCGTCCATATTCTTCTGGTCTATCTTTATTATCTTTTCCAATTCATGTATTGCCCCTTCATAATTTTTCTGGGTGTAGAGCAAAAAACCCAGCGGATATACAATCGCCATCGGGCCTTCCAGCCCGCCTTTGGCAACAGTTGCAATGCCGTATACAGAATCCTGACTATCTTTTCCCTGTTTAATGTCCACAGGGACAAGTTTAGCCTCTATGTTAAACGACGGGGCGGTTGTTTCTCCGATAACCCTGAAGCCTTTTGCAAGGTCTGATGCAGCATAGATTTTATATCCCTTGGCAAATGATTCCTGGGCCTTTTGCCATGTAAGCTGCACGCCGTTCCCCTCTACGGCGGCCATACGGACTGCCTCAGGAGCCTTCACAGGGGCATCCATAAGGGATATTATCTGCAGCCTCTTATTCCCTGTGTCCGCTATGACAGCGAATGTGTTGTCCGTCTGGGATATGAGGGCTATGGCAGATGCATTTTCCATCTCTGTCCTTCCCTTGCCCAGGGCCCCAAATTTTCTTAAATATCTGCCCATGGCATCAAAGACCTGAATTCTGTTCTTTTTATAAGACTCCAGAACACAGAGCCTGTCTTCACTGTCCACAAATAGGCTTTTCGGGCCTGTGAACTCCCCCCTTCCTTCTCCCTTTTTGCCGATGACCTTTAAAAATCTCCCGTCGCTGGAAAAAAGCTGCACCCTCCCGTTTCCAAAATCCGCAACATATATTTCTCCGCGGCTGTTCATGGCAATGTCCTTTGGCTGGTTGAACATGCCGTCTTCAGCGCCGCTTTTTCCAAACTGGCCGAGGTAAATGCCGTCCTTGCTGAAGGACTCTATCCTGTTGTTTCCTGTATCAGCGACCCATATCTTCCCCTTTGCATAGATTATCCCCTCAGGGCTGTCCAGTTTACCGTCTCCGCTTCCGGAACCGCCAAACTCAAAAAGATATTTGCCGCCGGAATCAAAGACCTGAATCCGGTCATTGCCTGTGTCAGAGACATAGATATTATCGTTTTCATCAATAGCCAGGCCGGAGGGGTCTCTGAACATCCCCTGTTTTTTACCCTTGCTGCCAAAGCTTGCAGCAACATTTCCATCCATATCTATAATGGAAACCTTTGCTTCCTCCTTATCCAGGACAAAAAGATTTCCTTTGCTGCCAACAGCAATATCTGCTGCAGATGCAGAAATGGTTTTATGAAAAGAAACCCGTGATTCCAGAGGGGCAGGTGGAAATGGCTGGAATGACGATGCCCCCTCTTCTCTTGCAAGAGAAAATACCTGCACCCTGTTATTCCCTCTATCAACGATATAACAGAGGTCGTTTGATAATGTTACCATTTGCGGATCTTTAAACTGAGCCCTGCCCGCGCCTTTGCTGCCTAATAAAGTAATGAAACTACCCTTGCTGTTCAGGATATGCGCCCTGTTGTTTCCGCTGTCTACAACTACAATCCTTCCAGCAGGGTCAACTGCAATGCCTGTGGGGTTTGAAAATTTATCTCTTTCAGAGCCGCCTGAGCCGATAGACGCCAGGTAATTCCATTGGGAATCAAAAACCTGCACCCTGTTATTTCCTGTATCAGTTACCCATACCTTGCCGTCAAGGGACACCGCTATGCCGGTTGGATCGCGGAACTGGCCCTGGCCGTCGCCTTTGCTGCCGATAGTGTCAAGGAATATACCGTCGGTTGTAAATACCGAAATTCTGCTGTTTCCTGAATCGGCGACAAAAACCCTTCCCTGATTATCAAGCGCAATACCCAGAGGATAGCTCAGCTCGCCGTCCTGGCTTCCATCCCTGCCAAAGCTGTATAAAAATCCGCCGTCCTTATCAAAGACCTGCACGCGGCTGTTTTTGCTGAACAATCCGCCGCCGCTGTCTGTTACAAATAATCTGCCGTCCGCCCCTATTGCTATGCCGAATGGCATGCTAAACTGTCCGTCGCCTTTTCCCTTTGCGCCGAATGCCTTTACAAACTGGCCGGCCTGATTAAAAATCTCTACCCTGTTGTTTTCGGAATCCACGACATATATCCTGCCATCCGGCGCTACAGCGATTCCCGACGGCTCATAGAACTGCCCGTTTCCGCTTCCCCTTTCAGCGCCTATCTGAAGGCTGAAAGAGACATTGATTGCATGGATGTTTAATGGGAAGGAGAGGAATAGGAGGAAAAGCAAAAAGATACCGACGGTCTTCCTTTTCATGGCTGTCTCCTTAGAATGGAATAAAATTCTTTACCCACTAAGAAACCAGAGGTCTTACGGGGCTTGCCGGGGAGAATTCCCGCGGCTTGCCCGGAGTCTTCACCGCAAATATGCTTCAAATTATAAATCCTTTTCTTGCTAAAGTCAAACACAAACCCAGTAGTGGCCTATTTATCTTGCAAGTCCGCTTTGCATTTGATAGATTTATAAAACCATATAAGAGGAGGGGTATGTCTGATACGCGCATTGTTCAGTTGGCTGATATTCTGGTCAATTATTCTTTGAGGGTGAAAAAAGGAGAAAGGGTTCTCATAAATTCATCATCGGAGCTGGCAAAACCGCTTGTTCTGGAGGTTTATAAAAAAGTTTTAAAGGCAGGGGCTCATCCGGCAGTCAATATCGCATTTGAGGAGATGTCAAATATCTTTTACAAGATGGCCTCAAAAGAACAGCTTTTAGACTTTCCCAAGGCGAAGTTCTTTGAGGCAAAAAATGTTGACTGCGTTATAAACATAAGGGCCTCTGTTAACAAAAGGGCGCTCTCAAATATTGACTCACAGGCAATTAGTCAGCGGAGCAAGGTTTTAATGCCCATACAGGAGGAGATTGTAAACAAAAAGAGATGGGTGCTCTGCAACTTTCCTACCAATGCTATGGCTCAGGAGACTGACATGTCTCTGGAAGAGTATGAAGATTTCCTCTACGGCGCAACCAATATAAACTGGGAAAAGGTGAAGAAAGAAGAGACGCGGTTCAAAAACGTTCTTGATAAAGGCAAGATTGTAAGAATCGCCGGCAAGGATACGGATTTGTGCCTCAGCATAAAAGGGAGAAAGGCAATCCCATGTTTTGGTGAAAGGAATATGCCTGACGGAGAGGTATTTTTGTCTCCGGTAGAAAACTCTGCCGAAGGTGAAATCTATTACGACCTGCCTGCGATATATCAGGGCAAAGAGGTTTTGGGCATCCGCTTGAAATTTAAAAAGGGAAAGGTTGTTGAGGCATCGGCGGAAAAAAATGAAAAATTCCTCATTGCAATGCTTGATACGGATAAAGGCGCGCGGTATCTCGGCGAAGTCGGCATCGGCACAAATTACGGCATAAAACATTTTTCCAAGGATATACTCTTTGATGAAAAGATAGGCGGCACAGTCCATCTGGCTGTGGGCAGGTCGTATAAAGACGCCGGCGGCAAGAACGAATCCGCGATTCACTGGGACATGATAAAGGACTTGAGAAGCGGCGGAGCGATATATGTGGATGGGAAGATGATTCAGAGGAATGGGAGGTTTTTGATTTGATATAAACAGGTTCGACGATGTGCCTTAATAGATTTTTCTAATCGTTTTTACTATCCTCTCCCCGATTAAAGCCTTCGGGGACATGTTTCACTGTCTTACAAAATATAAAGCCGCAGTATGGGCAGGGGGTTGGCTCGTAAGGGGCTGCGGTGTAGGAAGGCCTTCTGCATTTTGGGCATATTATCTCTTCTGCCATATTATCTTCCTTGTATTCCTTGTGCTGTCTTTAACTCATAAGGCCTCTTGAGCCTGTATTTCAGTTCGCCGTAAGGCCATTCTTCAATCTTTTCAAATGAAGCAAGTCCATATCTTTCAAGAGAGGCCATGCTTGATTTAAGCTTCCTGAGCGCCGTCAATCTTCTCCCGATCTTTTCTATCTCTTTAAAACTTATTTTGCACGCGGCATCCACATCATCCGCGCTCGCAATGAGCAGTATATATAGCTTTAACTCTCCATTGGATAAAAGCCGGAAAAAGTCCGAGTTGCTTAAGTGTCTTAAAAGTTCCACTTTGTTCATTTTAAACCTCTCATTGAAAATAGGATAAATAATCTATATTGTCAAGCAAAAAAGGACAATATATTGAGCCTCTTGCAAAACTCTATTTTTTGTCATTCCCGCAGCGCTTTTGAGCGGGAATCTGGTTTTCTTCAACTAAAAACCATATCCGTCCCCGAATGTCTTTATCGGGGATAGAATCATTCGGGGATGACAGGCAATTTTACAAGAGGCTATATTGAAACTCATTTGAGTTGACAATACATGAGAAAGGGGATATTTTAATCCTTCTTATGATAAAGGAACAGCTTGGCAAAAGACTGAGAGAAATAAGACACTCCAAAGGGCTTACACAGAAGGCCCTGGCTGAAAAGACAGGGGTGGATTACACATATATAGGGAAGATAGAGAGGGCGGAACAGCTTCCGTCCATCGGTGTTTTGATAAAAATTTCCGATGCCCTTTCACTGCCTCTTAACCGCTTCTTTATGGACGAATCAACCTTAAGATTGATTAACCTACTGCCTATGGAAGGATACAGGGCTGCCGGAAAAACGGAAATGCGGGAGCTTTTGAGGATACTGGAAGATGTCCGCGAAGAAGATATCCCGCTTCTCATAGAAATAGTCCGGGTGCTGAAGAAACACAGAGAGAATAAATATAAGCTGCCGATGGCGGCAGAGCCTCCGACAGTATACAAAAGACTGAACAAGGGGAAAAAACATCTCTAAACTTGTCCCGTTATGTATGTAAACGGGATCCGCAACGGGCCTCAGATGAACACCTACGATGTCATCATAGTCGGCGCAGGGCCAGCCGGAATTTTTGCCGCGCTTGAACTTCTCGCAGCCAAAAAAAATCTCAAAATCCTTCTTCTGGAAAAGGGTGATGACCTGCCGGACAGAAAACCTCATGACATATTTCAGGGGTGGGGCGGGGCAGGCACATTCAGCGATGGAAAGCTAAATCTCTCTACAGCAGTCGGCGGTTTTTTAACTGATTATATTGGAGAAGATGCGCTTGAATCTCTCATAGATTATGTTGACAAGATATTCATAAAATACGGCGCCCCGCAGGAACTCCACGGCACGGATGAGGAAGAGGTAAAAAGACTGGAAGAGATTTCAGCGAGAAACGGCCTCAGGCTTTTGCCTTTTAAAATAAGGCATCTCGGCACAGACAGGTGCTTTTCACTTCTGAAAAATTTAAGACAAGAAATAAATACAAAGGTTGATATTCAATTCAATGCCGAATCGGTTGAGATATTAAAACAGAACGCTAATGTTACGGGTGTAAAAACAAGCGACGGCAGAGAGCTATACAGCAACTTTATAATCCTTGCGCCCGGCAGAAGCGGCTCGTACTGGCTGAGCCAAGAGTCAAAAAAGCTCGGTCTTTCCACGGGCAACAATCCTGTTGACATCGGCGTAAGGGTTGAGATCCCTGCATCCATCATGCGGCCGATAACAGATGTAATGCATGAGGCAAAACTTTTATTTTACTCCAAGCGGTTTGATGATTTGGTAAGGACATTCTGCATGAACCCTTACGGTGTTGTGGTAAAAGAAAAACACAAAGACTTCTGCACAGTAAACGGCCACAGCTTTTCTACAAAGAAATCCAATAACACAAACTTTGCAATACTTGCCTCCACGACATTTACAGAGCCGTTCCATGAGCCGATTGCCTACGGCCAGTATATTGCAAAACTTGTCAATCTCCTCGGTGAAGGGATTATTGTCCAAAGACTGGGAGACCTGCTTCAAGGAAGGAGGTCTACGCCTGACAGGATTAAAAAAGGGAGCGTCAAACCTACATTAACGGACGCAACACCCGGCGACCTTTCCTTTGCAATCCCATACCGCTACATATCAGACATCCTTGAGATGCTGGAGGCCATTGATAAAATTGTGCCCGGCGTTTATTCAACATCTACGCTCCTCTACGGCGCGGAGGTGAAGTTCTATTCCATGAGGCTCAAGCTCACAAATAATCTTGAAACAGAGATTAAAAATCTTTTTGCAGCAGGCGACGGCGCAGGCATTACACGGGGCATTATCCATGCGGCAGTGTCTGGGGTTGTGGCAGCAAGGGAGATTCTGAAGAGAATTGGAAAATGATCAAGACATAAAGGACATAAAGACATAAAGCACATAAAGGACACATAATGGGTGTCCCCTTTCTTGTCCCCAGCCGGTCTATGAGCGCATCTTTAGCGGCCCTGCGGAGGTCTATGTCGAGTATTTTGATTACACGATTCACGAAACAGTGGAGATGTTTTACGCTGTAGGAAGGGAGAGGGGATACTTCCGCTTGGGAGGCGAAGAGATTCAGCTTGCTATCCGAACAAGTCGTATCTTCAGAAAAATCAACGGACACTGGAAGCAGGTTCACCACCACGGGTCAATAGAAGACCCGCAGTTATTGGCCAGGTATCAGGCTGCCGTGTTTGGGAAGAAGGCGTAAAGAGGAAGGAACACGAATATGCCCGAATTGTATATTGCAAAAATCGGTGGAATATTTTACAGTCATAAATGGAAAAGTTGCTTTTCCGGTTATTACTCGAAAAGTGAAAATAACAGGAAACCGGATAATAAGTTGTTAGGCAACAGAATGAACGAGTGTTACCCCATGCCCAGAGATGCCAAAATCCTCAGATGGTCCCTGATGGCCGGCGCCATATATTTCGGATGCATAGCACTTGCGCACACCATCGGCTTAAAGATTCCTGGATTATTTATTTACTTCAATGTGCCGTCATACCCATATCAAGATCACATAATCGCGTTCTTGGCATTTGGTTGGGCTACATTCTTCTATGTCGCATCGGACGATCCGGTAGATCATCCCTTGCCGGTAAAAGCAATTCTGCTGTCGGGTGCAGTTGCTGTCTGTGGTCTTTCTGGAATAAATGCCTTCAGCGATTTCGGCAGCTTTTCTCCAAGCATTAAAGCCATGCCTTTCTGGATACAAACATTGCTACTGCTTGGCTATCTCATCTGGTTACTCGTTTTATATCAAAGGTCACGCCCATGCAAAACCGCATAAGGTTCTGGCCTAACAATTCATTCAACAGGGATGCGCTGACGCGCATCCGTTAATTAAAACGTTGACCTAACAAACTATCATGCGCCGCAAAGAAAAAGAAATACAAAACAAAGCGATAATCATAGATGTTCTGAACCGATGCCACATCGGAAGGCTTGGAACCATCGGCAAAGACGGCTATCCCATGATTAAGCCGCTGAACTTTGCCTATTGCGACGGCAAGATTTATTTTCACACGGCCAAAGAAGGGGAAAAGATTGAGGATATAAAAAGAGACAACCGGGTCTGCTTTGAGGTGGATTTGCCCATTGCCTATGTGAAGGCAAAGAATAATCCGTGTGAGGCGGACTATCTCTATAGAAGTGTCATTATCAAAGGCAGGGCAAGGATTATTGAGGACATGAAAGAAAAACTCTTTACCATCAAATGTCTCATGGAAAAGCATCAGCCCGGCAACGGGTATGGAGAATACACGGAAGAAAAATTAAACAAGGTCGGCATCGTGCGGATAGATATTGAAGAGATGAGGGGGAAAGAGGATTTGGGGGATGAGCGGATGAAAGAGATTGTGTTGAAGGCATTGAAAGAAAAGGTTGTTTTGCCGATTACGATTGAAAGGGAATGATTTCACAAAACAGGAGGCATCATGGCTCAAACATTTCCAGAATTGGATGAGCGGCTCATCAATTTTATCAAGGCTCAAAAAATCTTCTTTGTCGCCACTGCGCCTGATAATCTTAAAGATGAGTATGTAAATTTATCTCCAAAAGGCTATGACACACTGGAGATTCTGGATAACAAGACAGTTGTCTATGCCGATTACCCCGGAAGCGGAAACGAAACAGCAACCCATCTCAGGCAAAACGGAAAGCTGACCATGATGTTTACAAGTTTTGATAAGATGCCGATGATTCTCCGTCTTTACGGCACAGGGGAAGCGGTCGCATTAGACAGCCCATTGGGCAAAGAACTGAAAGAAAAAATGGGAGGCAAGGTTTCTCAATATGCCCGCCAATTGATACTCCTTCGCATAGAAAGCGTCAAGACAAGCTGCGGCTATGGCGTGCCTTTGTATCAATACATCGGCGAAAGAGAAAACCTTATAGAATGGTGCAAAAAGGCAAGCATTACCGGAAAAATTAAGCAGTATATGGGGTTTTTGTGGAGGGGAGCATGAATAAAATTAAGATATAGGAAAGGCGCAGTGGCGATGGTTTTAAACAGGTTGGCGTTTAGTAGTTAAGCGAAAAGCATTTCTACGACAAAAAATTTGACATGATCCGCATAAATTTCTACAATAGCGTCTAAAAATCCAATAAGAAGAGGTAAACTAAAATGAAGAGATATGTAAAAGGAATAGTGATTATTTTAATCGCGGCGTCATTAACATCTTGCGGCAGCAAGGACGGCGGCGAATCCCCAAAAAACACAGTCGGCGAAGCGGGAAAAGAAAACCCCGTTACCGCCAATAAGACAGGCATTTTTGAACTGGAGGGCGGGGTATCCAATATAAACACAATATCAAATACCTTTACACTGAGGACAAAGGATGGGGATGTGGAAGTTTATGTAAGAGCGATGAGCCGCATCATGGAGAACGGGGAAAGGAAGCCATTATCCGCCTTGAAGGACGGCTCTTATGCCAAGGGGACATTTAAAAAGTGGGACGGCAAAGACACCGTCATGGAAATTATTATCACGCAGGGGAAATAATTTTTTATTTTAATTAATTCAAAACGGCTTGCAGGCTGCTTAATATTTAACAAACACGCGGGTAAAGCCGGCAATCGGTAGTATTATGCAGCCGTGCATCATCACTCAGCAACCGCATACATCTTTATTTTCTCAAGCCTCTTTCCCTTGATGCCAAGGGCTTCAAGGCTGTGAATCCTTCTTTCTTGCCGAAGTTTCAGTATCATCTTTACGGTGTCCGGCCCAAGTCCCGGCACCTTGAAGAGAGCCTCTTTATCGGCAGTGTTGAGCCTGACAGGATAAAATTCGGGGTGATTGTCTGCCCATACTTCTTTCGGGTTTTTGTCCAGCATGAGATTGCCGTTTTTATCATGGATAATGTCTTTTGATTTGAAACCGTATCTTCTTATCAAAAAATCAACTTGATACAGGCGATGCTCGCGCATGAAGGTCAGTTCAGGGTTTGAAGGCATTTTTCTTTCTCCTGGAATATCGGGATGTCCCAAGCCCTTCTGATAGGATGAAAAATAGACGCGGTGAAAATTCAGACGCGCGTAGAGGCCGAACATATACTCTATGATTTCAGAATCTGTCTCATCGGATGCGCCCACGATAAACTGTGTGGTGGATTTCACCCTTGAAAATCTGCTTCCTTTTTGCGTAAGCCGCGAAAGCAATTTGAGCGGCCTGATAATGTCCCGCAGGTAATCCTTCTTATCAGAGAGAAGCTCAAAATGTTTTTTGCCCGGCGTCTCGATATTCAGGGATACTGCGCTTGACAGCGAAACAGCATCTTCTATTGCCGCATCTGATGCACCGGGAATAATCTTGAGGTGGATATATCCTCGGAAATTATGCTTGTATCTGAGAAGCCGCGCGACCGCATTGATTTTATCCATCGTATAATCAGGGCTGTTAATAACACCCGAACTCAAAAACAGCCCGGATGCCTTTTTCCTTCTGAAATATTCCATGAAGACATTTGCAGTCTCTTCGGGATTGAGAGCGCATCTCTGCACATCCGTATCGGAGCGCAGCGGGCAATATCCGCAGTCGTTTGCGCACGCATTCGAAAGGAGCGTCTTCAAAAGCACGGAATAGCCGCCCTGCGGAAGAGCGACAGGATAAAGCCATTTGCCGTCCAGCCCCCGCCTGCGGCGATCATCCTTGCTGCTCCCGCATGCGCACGCGAGGTCATACTGAGAATCTTGGGAAAGGATTTTGAGTTTTTCTATCGTGTCCATAAAATTAATTATCGAATTATATCACGAAAGCCGGCTGCAACTCTATTTTTCGCCTTGATTTTTCCGCCCATCTCTAATACCCTCATAATCATGCGCTTTATTGCCGACCTTCACATCCATTCAAAATACTCAAGGGCAACAAGCAGGGAGATGTCTCCTGAAAGCATCTATAAGTGGGCGCAGCTTAAGGGGATAACGGTAATCGGCACAGGGGACTTTACGCATCCCAAGTGGTTTCAGGAACTGAATGAAAAACTTGAACCTGTGGGCAATGGTTTATTCAGGTTAAAGAAAGAATTTGAGTCAGGCGACATCCCTGACTCTTGCAAGGGAGATGTCTTTTTTCTTCTCTCTGCTGAGATAAGCTGTATCTACAGTAAAAATGGAAGGACCCGAAAGATACACTCCATTATCTTTGTCCCTGATTTTAAAGACGCTGCAAAGATAAATGCCAGCCTTGCCAAAATAGGAAATCTTGCCGC
>JACQEJ010000015.1 GCA_016200645.1 Deltaproteobacteria bacterium
CGCTGCCGAGGATTTTTTCTTTATGATCTCCTCCATATACTTGCCAAGGAGAACGAAGGCGATGATAACGGCCGACACCTCAAAATACACATCCCTCTCAGCCACTTTCACCGGCAGGATGTCCGGCGCGAATATGACGATGACCGAATATACATAGGCCACAGTCGTTCCCAGGGTGATTAAAAAATCCATGTTTATCATCCTGCTTTTTATGGCATTATACGTCCCTTTATAGAAACCCCACCCGCCGATAAACTGAACAGGCGTAACCAATATAAAAAGCCACATCCCCCAGGTAAACCACGGAAGCTGAGGTATCGGCGCCCAGGTTACAATTGTTGCGCCCGCCGCAAGGCCAAGGAAAAAGGCCGCCCTCAAGAGTGCAAGGGCGAGGACCCCGAACAGGGCAATAGAAACCCGCCTTTTCATCTTTTTAAGCTCTTCTTCAGGGGCCTCAAATGTCCTTAAACAGCCATCGCTGCAGAAATAATACATCCTTCCGCCAAGTTCTTTTTTGAGCGACCTGTTCTTGTCTACCGCCATGCCGCAGATAGGATCTTTGGCAGTTTCATGTGCGCCTGCCCAGGCAGCAGCCATTGTTTTATGAGATTCTTTCTTGCCCTGCGCCGGAGACATGAACGACTCAGGGTCAGCGTCAAACCGTTCCTTGCATTTGACGGAACAGAAGTATATGGTCTGCCCATTGAAGACGCTTGTGCCCACGGCCTTTTTTTCATCAACTGTCATTCCGCAAACCGGGTCTTTTGGCATATTAGAACCCCAGTGCAACAGTTTTACCTCTCAGTCTTTGAATAACCCTGGAGACATTAACCCCTTTTCCGCCAGGGTCAATCTGGATAGACTCTACCATGTTTACACCGCCAATATTCATCTTTTCAACGGTGATCATTTTGTCTATCGCATTGGCTTATTCCGTTATGTATTTTGGAATGAGCATCGGAATCCTTGCCGCTTTCATGTAAGACTTTTTCCTGCTTCTGTTCTTCTTTCTCGCGGCCTTCCATCATACCGTGATGATTACCAAAGCCGAGAAACCCGATTATCATAATCGCCGCCATTACACCCATTACAATTCCCATCTTTTATCCCTCCTTAAATGTATCTCCAGAGAGACCATGCCTGCAAGAAACAAACCTATTACTATGAAATATATTACTGTCTCCATGCTTACCTCCTCCTTATGCGTGGCACAAAACGCGGCACTTCTTCCATATATTTGCGGTAATCCGGCATGCGCTGAACGAGGTCTCTCTCCTCAAGCCTTGCCCGAATCATGAGCCAGATTTCTCCAAGAATGCAGGCGATGACAAAAGAAAAAGAATATGTCGGTCTCAGGAGCGCAATCCCAGCCAAGAGCAAAAATCCGCTTCACTGCCTTACTTTATATTTTAATCCTTACCCTTGTTCTTTTTAGAAAGGTACTCCCTGGCCGTCTCTTGCGACTCAAAATACAATGCCTTCCTTTTAGGGCCTGCGAGTATAAAGGCCTTCGCTTTATCCACTTCATGCCCTGTTACAGGGTCTTTTGCAACCCGCACGGAACGATCGCTCTGGAGGGTTTACAGGCTTTATTTCCTTTTTCGATGCCTCCTGAGAAATCTCTCCTGCAAGGGAATATGTCTGAAGCATACCCATAAAAAACAGACCAGTTAGCACCGCTATGAATTTTATGCCTCTTTTATACACCATTGCCTTCACCTCCTTTCTCCTCTCAAACCACATATAAGCTTCCATCTCTTTCATCATAATCTCCTCCCAGATTTACCCCACACTGATATAGATGCGGGGGTTTTATTGCATAAAGTCTCGGCATTACCCTGCCTACTGTCTACTGCTTACCATCCACTCCCTTCATCCCCCATCCCTTCCACAAAGTATAAATCGCCGGGATAACAACCAGCGTCAATATCGTGGATGTAATCATCCCTCCGACCATCGGCGCTGCAATCCTTTTCATCACCTCCGAGCCTGTTCCTGTTCCCCACATAATCGGAAGGAGCCCTGCCATTATCGCAACAACGGTCATCATCTTCGGTCTAACCCTTTCCACAGCGCCATCTATAACAGCATCGTATAAATCGGAACGGGTGTTCATCTTTCTGTGGTAGTATCGCTCCTTGTATGCGTTATCCAGATAGATAAGCATCACAACCCCTGTTTCAGCGGCAACACCGGCAAGGGCGATAAAACCCACGCCGACAGCCACGCTCATATTATAGCCCAGAATATACATAAGCCATACGCCGCCCACCAGAGAAAACGGCAGGCTCAGCATAACAATCAAACTCTCTGTGATATTGCCGAAATTAAAGTATAGCAGTAAAAATATTATGGCAAGAGTCAGCGGGACAATGACCTTGAGTTTTGCATATGCCCTTTCCATGTATTCATACTCTCCGCTCCATGTAACATAATAGCCTGGAGGAAATTTTACATTTTCCAGCACAGCCCTTTTTGCGTCTTGAACATAACTGCCGATATCTCTGCCCCGAACATCCACAAAGACCCATGTGTTCAGAAGCGCATTCTCTGTCTTTATTTCCGCCACACCTTTACTCAATTTGATGTCTGCCACCTGAGAGAGCGGTATATGCTGGCCTGTCATGGTTGGGACAAGCGCCCTGCCTATCTTGTCAACATTATCCCTTAGTTCCCTTTTATAACGGACATTCACAGGATACCTCTCCAGACCTTCTACGGTGGTTGTGATATTTTCCCCGCCAATAGCGGACATGATCACCTGCTGGATGTCTTCAACCTTCAATCCGTATCTCGCGGCCTCATCCCTTTTTATCTTTATGTCAACATAATACCCTCCAAGAACCCTTTCTGCATATGCGCTGGCTGTGCCGGGAACCGTTTTTAACGCAGCCTCAATGTCCACCGCCAACTGTTCAATAGTCTTTAAATCCTTTCCGAATACCTTTACGCCAACAGGCGTCCTTATGCCTGTGGCAAGCATATCAACCCTGTTTTTTATCGGCATTGACCACTGGATGGGAATGCCTGGCATCTCAAGGGCCTTGCTCATTTCAGAGACAAGTTTATCCACTGTCATTCCCGGCCGCCACTTACTCTCTGGCTTTAAGTTTATTGTTGTCTCAAACATCTCCAATGGCGCAGGGTCTGTGGCTGTCTGGGCGCGGCCTACTTTGCCGAATACCTGTTCCACCTCAGGAAATGATTTTATGATCCTGTCAGTGGTCTGGAGGATCTCCTGTATCTTGGTAACCGATACGCCCGGCTGTGTTGCTGTCATGAACATGAGGGAGCCTTCATACAGGGTAGGCATGAATTCGCTGCCGAGTTTTTTTAATGGATAGAAGGTTACAGCCAAAACAATAAATGCAATCAGGATGGTCAATAGTTTTGCCTTGAGGACAAAATTGATAATTGGCCTGTATATCCATATCATAAATCTTGTGATTGGATTTTTTCTTTCCGCCATAATGCGTCCCTTGATGAAAAACCCCATAAGCACCGGCACGAGGGTAATGGACAAAAGCGCGGACGCAGCCATGGCAAATGTCTTGGTAAATGCCAGGGGCTTGAAGAGCCTCCCTTCCTGCGCCTCAAGCGTAAACACAGGCATGAATGAGACTGTAATGATAAGAAGTGAAAAGAAGAGCGGAGGGCCGACCTCTTTCGCAGCATCAGCGATAATCTGCCATCTGTCAATCTCTTGCCCCTTGCCTCTTGCCTCTTGCCCCTTTTCTATATGTTTATGCGCATTCTCTATCATCACAATTGCGCCGTCTATCATTGCTCCGATGGCAATGGCAATGCCGCCGAGGCTCATGATATTGGCGTTTATCTTCAGATAGTGCATGACAATGAATGACATGAGAATTGCAACGGGCAGCATAAGGATAGCGACAAGGGCGCTCCTGAAATGAAGCAGAAAGATGATGCAGACAAGAGACACGACCAGAGATTCTTCTATGAGTTTACCTTCCACAACACCTGATATGGATTGAACGATGCCGCTTAAGCCGTGCCACTCCCACTTTCCTCCGAGGGCCTCTATTGCCCTGCGGATTAAGTTGCTTCTGTCGTATGTTGTAATGATTTGAACACCGGGCGGAAGTCCGGGCTTTAGCTCCTCTATTTTTTTCTTTACTGCGTCAATTACATTCAGGGCATTTTCGCCAAATCTCATTACAACAATGCCGCCTACAACCTCGCCTTCTCCGTCTCTTTCCACAATTCCACGCCTCTCATCCGGCCCCAGCTCAACCCTCGCCACATCCTTTATCATAATGGGCGTTCCGCTTCTGTCAACCTTTAAGACAATATTTTCTATATCAGGGATATTCTTGATATAACCAAGACCCCTGACCATATATTCTCTCTCTGCAAGTTCTACTACTCTACCACCCACATCCATATTCCCCATCTTTATTGAATCAATTACATCCTTGAGCGAGATGTTATACGCCAGAAGTCTGTTGGGGTCAATGTTCACCTGATACTGTTTTACAAAACCTCCGATGGATGCAACCTCTGAAACACCCGGAACCTTTGTTAATTGATAACGGACATACCAGTCCTGAATGCTGCGGAGCTCCGCAAGGCTATAATTCTTTCCTTCTACTGTATATTCAAATACCCAGCCGACGCCTGTTGCATCAGGACCGAGCATCGGCGTTACGCCTGGCGGCAATTTTCCGGATGCAAAATTCAGATATTCCAGAACCCTTGACCTTGCCCAGTAAATGTCTGTGCCATCTTCAAAAATGACATAGACAAATGAAACGCCAAAAAATGAAAAGCCTCTCACTACCTTTGCTTTGGGGACTGCGAGCATGGCGGTTGTGAGCGGGTAGGTCACCTGGTCTTCAACAACCTGCGGCGCCTGACCGGGATATTCTGTATAGATGATGACCTGGACATCGGATAAATCAGGAATTGCATCCAGCGGCATACGGTAGAGGGCCCATACGCCCCAGCCGACTGCAAAGATGGTGAAGAGGATAATAATGAGTTTGTTGTTTATGGAGAGTTCAATGATTTTTTTCAGCATCAGTGTCCTTTCACCCCGTTAGAAGTCTCTCTACCTGCGGTTCCAGCGCCTGTTGCTTCTTTATTGCCTCCAACATGCTGACTTCTAACGGGGTTCATCCCCTGAATCGCCGCCCTTAAACTGGATTCAGAGTCAATCAGGAAATTGGCGGATGTAACTACCTTCTCCCCTGCCTTTACGCCTGAGATGATTTGATAATAGTTATCCCCCTTGGCGCCAACCTTTACCTCTCTTGGCTCAAACCTGCCGTCGCCTTTATCAATAATCACAACCTGCCTTGTACCCGTATCCATGACAGCAGAATCAGGAACTGTTACAGCATTTTCGGCTGCATCGACAGCAAGCTCTACATTCACATACATGCCGAGTTTAAGTTTATGCTCTGGATTGGGAAAAGCAAATCTTATCTTGGCGGTTCTGGATTCTTCCATAGTACTTTCCATCTCATGCCTTACTGTGCCAAAGTGGGTGTAGATATGATTGATGGAAGCAGTATAAATCTCCGCTGGTGTATAGGAAGGAATAATCTTTGCCTTCTGCCCAATCTTTACAAATGGCAGTTCATATTCATATATCTCTCCATACACCCATACATGGGAATGGTCGATAATCTTAAATAGCATCTCACCTGGCTCAATCTTCACGCCCTCCGTAACCATCTTCTCTGTCACAATGCCGTGCACATCTGCGTATACGGTCATCGTTCTTCTAATTTCTCCGCTATCTTCAAGCCTCTTTATCTGGTCTTCTGTTATGTCCAAATATTTAAGCTTCTGCCGAGCTGCCTGAAGAAGAGATTCTGCGCTCTTTTTGACCTCTGGATAGGGGCTATCCTTGACCATCTTCGCATTTTTAAATGCCAGGAGATACTCCTCCTGAGTTGCAATAAGCTCAGGGCTATATATATCGAGGAGTTTTTCTCCGGGGTGAACCATCATGTCAGTCCTATTTACATAGAGCCTTTCGACCCAGCCCCCTACTTTCGTATTGATGACAAAGACCTTTGATTCATCGTGCTCAACTCTACCCACTGTCCTTATAGTGCGTTTGAGCGTGCGTACCCTTGCCTCCTCTGTCTTTACGCCTATCTTCTGGATCTTTTCGGGTGTTATGTTAACAGTGCCGGGCGTTTCGGTTTCTGCTCTCTCTTCTTCATGGACCGGCACATAATCCATGCCCATTTCATCCTTCATGGGTGTTGGAGAGGTTTGCTGCGGATTCATTGGCGCCCGGTAAAAGAGTGTTTTTTTCTCTTTCTTTGTCTCTGCTGAAGGCTGAAGGCTGACGGCTGACGGCTTAAAATACAGCCATGTTCCCAAACCGCCGATGGCAAGGCCGAGCATGAGTATTAACAGCCCCAAAAGAAATCTTTTCATTATCTTTCTCCTTAAATAGAAATATCTAAATAGAAAATTTAAAATTAAAACGATTTACCCCCACACCTTGTTGGGAATGCCCTGCGCTCTTGGCGCAGGGTTACTTCTTTCCTTCCTTGCCCCCACACCGAAATCTTTGGTGTGGGGGTCAAGGTGTGGTATTGCTATTTAATCTTGTTATTTGGGATTAACCTCATTGCCTCCAACTCCTCCCCCACAGCCTTCTCCAGCAAGGCAACATCTTTTCTATATTCCACAACGGATTTTATATATTCAATCTTTGTCTTTCTGAGCGCCCTTTCGCTCTCCAGCATCGTAAGAAAATCGACCTTTCCCGTCTGGTAGTCGGCCTTTGCGGATTGAAAAGAAAAATCAGCCTGAGGCAGGAGAGTCGTCTCATAGACAGTCCGCACCCTGTCTGCAGCCTCAACCTTTACTGATGCTTCTCTTACATCAAAGGTCTTTATGTTCTGTTCCGCCTTGAGACTTGTTCTCAAAATCTCCGCATTTGCCCTTGCCTCCGAAACTTGATTATCGTATTTGCCCCACCAGATGGGCAGGTTTACGCTGAACATCAAATCATATGTGTCAAATCTTCCATCCCTCTGTATGGGCGCAACACCTATCATAAAATCCGGATAATAGCTCTTTTTATTCAGCTCAATCTCCGCTTCCCTTGCCTGGATGTCGTATTCCATTGCCTTGAGTGTCGGACTTTTTTCAAGGGCTATTTTTTGTAACTCAAGGCTTAAGCCTTGAGTTACTTTGACCCTGTATGCCTTTATGTCTTCCGGCTCGCCAAGGGGCGCTGCGGTATCTCTGCTTAAGAGAGAATTTATTTTTGCGGCGATAACATCTTTTTCGGCCTCAAGAGTTATAAGTTCGTTATTCAGCACGGTGAGTTCAACCTGTGCCTTTATAACATCCTGCTGGGATGCCAAATTTGTCGCATACCGTATGCCGGCGATATCCGCCATTTGAGAAATGATTCCTTTTATCTCGTGCGCTATCTTTATAGATTCAACAAGAAAGGCATAATCAAAATACGCCTCTTTGAGCATGGTAACAATCTCAAGTTTTTTATTTTTAGCCTCTGATTCTGCCATTAAAACCTCTTTTGCCGCCGCCTTTTGTTTTAAAGACAACTTCCCCGGGAACGGCAGCGTCTGGCTGAAGGTATACCGGGTCTGCATTGAATCGCCGAGATTAAATGGCCTTCCCCCTGGTATGTCCTCGATCTCAACCTTAAGCTGCGGGTCATCAAGAATGCCTTCGATATTTGCCCTTGCCTCTTTGGCCTTCACCCTTTTTTGATAGGCAAGTATTTCAGGATTATTTTTTTTAGCCTCGTCAATAAGAGAGGAGAGGGTAGTGGTTTCTGAAGCAGTTGCAAGTTGCAAGTTGCAAGTTGCAAGTAAAAATAGGTAAAGCCAGACTAAAAACTTGAAACTTGAAACTTGAAACTTGCAACTATCTTTAACCATCACTTCACCTCATATACAAAATTAAACTTAACCTTTTTCTTTCCTATCTCAACTGAAATGTCAAAACTATAGCTGCCTTTCTTTGCCATGTCCACATTGTTCATATACGAAAAAACCTCCCCCATCTGCATTCCAAGAAGATCCTTTTCCTGAACCTTGCCGTCAGGCCCTTTAATTTTTGTAAAGACCTTTGCATCTGTAATAACCTTTCCGGTTTTACTGCTGATTAGCATTAAATCCACCATATTTGATGACGTAACAACATTCAGTGTGGCCTTTATGCCCTCTGCCATTTTCGTCTCCTCTGTTTGGGCAAAAACTGTCTGTGCCAGCAAGGGTGCAACAACGCCGGCTAATACTATGACTGTTTTGAGTATATTTTTCATTTTATCTCTCCTTTCTACACATTGTAGAATTATTAGCTAAAAAAATTTTTAATGCCTGTGTTTGGAAACCTCGCAGTGATTTTGACAATCCTTTCCCAATTTATTTATATGGACAGAGCAATGGCTCGTATCGCAGCGACCGGGGTTGGGGAAGGTTGCAAACAGCGGCATGGCAAGAGATGCCGCTAAAAATACGGTTATAAAAATACTGGCTATGATTGTCCTTGTTGCAGGGAGTTTAATCTTTTCCTCCGTTCTTTCAAGCAGCCTCCGTATCCTCGCCTCAGGAGAACCAATCCCGCTGATAGACACAGGTTGAGGTATGGCATTACTTCTGGCTTCTTTATTAAATCCTGCGATCTTCAAGAGGGCGCCCGCAAGGCTAATCGGCTCTTCCATTGCAGCCACAACCGCATCATCCGCCTTCGCCTCAATTTTTCTATGAACAAGCCTTTCAAAAAACCTGCTCATCGGGATATACAGGAATGTATCCCGCACAATGGATAACAAGAAAAACCGAAGCGGGTCTTTACGATTTTTATGGTGCAGCTCATGCAGATAGACAGCCCTAATCTCTGATTGGTCAAGGGCATGGATAAGTCCTGAGGAGATATATATTCTGGGGTTAAAAAGGCCGTGGGTAAATGCTGTTTTCAGTTTATCATCCTTGATAACCCTGACATCATCATAATCGGCCAAAGGGAGTTTTTGAATCTGTCTGTGCGTCCTTATGAGTATCAAGGTTTCCTTTACAATGGCATAGAGAGACGCGCCGGCCACGACAGCAAAGCCCAGCCAGAGAAAAGATATCTTTGCAATTAACAGATACTCAAGGCACTGAAGAAATAAACTCTGGCACCACTCTGCTAAAGCCCCTGTAAATATAATAAGCCGCTGGAAGCCGTAGGAAAACCATGCCGCAGTTAGAATAAAAATAATAGGGATAAAGAAAATCATCGCTTAAGTTCCCTTTCTTAATTCCTTCTTTTTCTTTTCTATAAGCCTTGAAAGTCTGTCCAGTTCCTTCGGGTCTGCCTCTGCCAAAACATCCACAAAAGAGGCAACGGCAGAGCTTGCGGATATATCCAGGACGCCCCTCATCACTTCATGAGAAACTATATCTGTAAACTCGTCTTTTGTCAATGCAGGGGTGTATATATAAACGCTTTCGCCTTTTACTTTTTTTACAATCCCTTTTTTGACAAGCCTGTCAAGCACAGTAAGGACAGTTGTAATTGCCGCTTTCTTTGAACGGCTTATTTCCGCAAGCGCCTCTTTGCCCGTAACCCCGCCCCTTGCCCAGAGGATATTCATAATATCCTTTTCAAGGTCGCCCAGGGCGCGGCCAAGCCCTCTTTTCATAGGCCTGAAATTATGCGCAAACCCCTTTAACATAGTTCCAATATATTCTACTTAGTGTAGAATGTCAAGAGGAAAATAAAGCCATCCGGTTAAGGACGGCTATCGATTGCTTATGAAAGCAAACCTGTCAACCAGTCTGGGTGCAGGCGGAGGTTGAGCAGGATTTTCGCAGTCCGCTACTTTTCAATTTAGGACCGCTTCTTTCCAACTGTCGATATTCCCCCGATTAGGAGTGGCTTGTTCTTATGATGATGTACGCCTTAAAGCACCCCATAACTGAAGGATTATGTAACCATAACCTTTTTTGATGATTCTATTCAATAAATGTGATTAGACACCACAAGATTAAACCTGTATATATATTGCAATAGTTAGTCCTTCAAGCACCCGTCTCGAACCAGAACAGGTGGGCACTGTGGCCGTCGCCAGCTACATGAACATGGCGAACTACGGCGATGGCAGCGCCAACACATTGCTTTTGGACAGAGAACGGTATCTACTCACTCCGGAGCAGGGTTATCTCGACAAAGAAGGGAGGCTTTATCTGCTGAACCGTTCGGCCAGGGCTCTGGCGAGCGAAGAACGTCTGCGATTCGCACGCTTGCGCGTGACATCCCGCATTCCTTACAGCCCGAGCGGAAAAGTTAAAGTACGTGATCTGAGTTTATTATTAGATGATTGAATTGTTTTATAACTTAAGCCGAGCATAAATTGCCACCGAATAAACCTAAACTACCGAAAAGGAGAAATAAAAATGCGGAAGAATTATTTGCAAGGTGTCTTATTCTGTCTAATTGCAACACTTTCATGGGGCACAATGTTTCCAGTGATGACCAGTGTGCTAGTAAAAACTGATCCTTTTACTTTTACGGCTTTACGATACACAATTGCCGGAATTGCGTTTCTCATCTTACTATTGGCAAAGGAGGGACCGACTGCGCTGAACCTCAAAGGGGAACGTATTTTTCTCGCATGTTTGTTTGGAACAGCAGGGTTCGCAGGTTTTGGTTTTCTTGTCTTCTTTGGGCAAAAATTAGCCGGCCCGACAGGGGCGCTCACAGCGTCGATTATGATGGCAACGATGCCGTTGTTAAGCTTACTCGTAAATTGGGTTATTCGTCATAACCGTCCTCGGCTCCTCACGTTCTGCTTCATTCTGCTCTCATTCTGCGGGGTAGCACTAGTTATAACGAAAGGTGATTTTGCAAGCGTTTTGTTAGCGCCGCAAAACTATGGAGCTAACATTCCGGTAATCCTGGGAGCATTGTGCTGGGTGCTTTACACGATCGGCGCAAGTTTTTTCCCGAAATGGTCACCATTTCGATACACGACGATTACCACGCTTCTCGGACTTACCAGTATTTATGCAGTTAATCTGATTTTGATTGAAAGCGGCTATATATCAGTGCCATTATTCGGGACGATTTATTCCATTGTTCCCCATTTGATCTATATGTCACTGGTCGCTGGCTTTATCGGAGTTCTGAGCTGGAATATGGGGAATAAGATCATCACGCCTCTGAACGGTGTGCTTTTTATGGACATTGTCCCCATTACAGCATTCAGTATCTCTGCAATTGAAGGGATTGTCCCTAAAAATGCCCAGATTTTAGGAGCCTGCCTGACCGCATCGGCGCTCATTCTGAATAACCTTTATCAGCGTAGTCTCATGGTTAAAAAAGAGCCCGCTGGTGCTGCGTTAGTGATGGGACGGTGAAAGTTGCCAGACTTTTCTAACCACACTCAGGACAGCTTGTAGGACAAGCGTTTTTTTCGCGGCTCGCGAATATACGAAATAGAGATGACTTACTTCCGCGTAGGTAGGCCAGATAACCAGTTCGCCCTTGGCTTCCGCAGCAAGGGCGACATCCTCCCGCATAAGCGTTAGCCCGATTCCAGAAGCAACTAGCTTTTTGAGCGTCGCTTCTTGGTCCGCCTCTATTACCGTTTGCGGTGCGACTCCATGGCGTGCGAACATGTGAGCAGCAACTCGGTTGAACGAACACTTTTCAGGAGTGGAAATCCACGGTAAGCATTCAATTGCTTTCCAATCTGCCGTCAAAATCTTATCGATCCAATCCACCGGAGCTACGATGCGAAAGGTGATTGGCATAATTTTAATGGCAGATATCATGGTATCTTCTACTGGGCCGATAACGTAACCTGCATCAATACGTCCAGTCAGCACACGGTCGATGATGTCTCCCGAAATGCCTTGTGACAGCGACACATGCAAGCTTGGATATAGGGCGATTAGATCGGACAGGAATTCACCGAGACGAAGAATAACTGGCTCAATAATTGTACCTAATCTAAATTCTCCGCTAATTCCGTCGCGCAAATACTGGGCGCGGTCAACCACATTGCGAGCTGCCATCAAAGCCTCCTTGGCTTCTTCCGATAATATTTTACCGGCGGGTGTCAACGTCATGCCACGTGATTCACGGTAGAACAGTTTGACTCCCAATTCATCTTCCAGCGCCTTGATTTGTGCGCTGACAGCCGGTTGGCTCAAACATAAAGTTACCGAAGCGCGGGTTAGATTTCCTTCTTGTGCGATAGTGACAAACGTGCGTAGCTGCTGCAAGTCCACTTGAAGTCTCCTGTTAAATGAAAGGTAGTTATGCGTACACAATCAGAATTAAAACCGAGTGCTCTATGCCGCAGACTCATCGGCAAAGTAAAAAACGCACACGATACGTGTTACGCAATATGGCAAGCTATGTGGGCTGCTGTTCGTTTCTGTTACATCGTCTTTTCCTGTTGACTCGCCTTTCACCCAGAGGATATTCATAATATCCTTTTCAAGGTCGCCCAGGGCGCGGCCAAGCCCTCTTTTCATAGGCCTGAAATTATGCGCAAACCCCTTTAACATAGTTCCAATATATTCTACTTAGTGTAGAATGTCAAGAAAATTTTTAAGGTAGGTTGACTGGATGTCCTTTTGAGTGTAAACTTTGACAGCACACACAAGTGACAGGAGGTGAATTATGAAGAGAGTCTTAATACCGCTGGCGCCCGGTTTTGAAGAGATAGAGGCCCTTGCCGCTGCAGATATCTTACGAAGGGCCGGGGCAGAGGTGATTATGGCAGGGACAGCGGAAAACCCCATAGAAGGGAGAAATAAGATAAAGGTTTTGGCAGACGCACCTCTCCATTCTGTAAAAGATCAGGACTTTGACATGATCGTGCTGCCAGGAGGCGCGGCGGGGACGGAAAATCTTAAGAAAGACCCGCAGGTAAAAGAGATTGTGGAAAGGCTCCACAAAAAGGGAAGATTTGTCGCAGCCATCTGCGCCGCGCCGACAGTGCTTTCAGCTATCGGCATAACAGCAGGCAAAACAGTTACCAGCCATCCTACGGTCAGAACCAAATTGGAAAAAGAAAAACTTTCGGATGACAGGGTGGTAGCGGACGGCAACATCGTAACCAGCCAGGGCCCGGGCACAGCCATAGAGTTTGCCTTTAAACTAGTGGAGATTCTCATGGGAAAAGACAAGGTTGCAGAGGTGAACAGAGGGGTGCTGGCAAGGATTTAACGCAAGGCAAAGGTATGAGAAAAAGCGATATTGAACAAGAGATTGAAAAGCTGCGGGAAGAGATAAACTATCATAACTACCGCTACTATGTCCTGGACAGCCCGGTCATCTCTGATGCCGAATATGACAAACTTATGCGGCGACTGGAAGGGCTTGAGGCAAGGCATCCGGAACTGATTACACCCGATTCGCCCACGCAAAGGATCGGCGCAAAGCCCCTTGATACCTTTGGAACAATCACCCACACCATACCGATGCTTTCTTTAAATAATGCCTTCAGCATTGAGGAGGCGACGGAATTTGATGAACGGATAAAAAGGCTTTTATCCACTCACCCTGCCCTCTCCCCAGAGGGGAGAGGGGGAAATGTGATGATTGAATATGTTGCGGAACCCAAAATAGATGGTCTTGCCATAGAGCTCGTCTATGAGGACGGCAGATTTACCGCAGGATCAACAAGGGGCGATGGGTATACAGGCGAGGATGTAACGCAGAATCTGAGGACAATAAAAAGCATTCCCATGAGATTGCTAAAAAAACAGGGGCTAGGGACTAGAGATGTGGGGCTGGTAAAAAACAAGCCCCCAGCCCCCAGTCCCCAACCCCTTTTTTCAACTCCTTCTCGTCTTGAAGTGAGAGGAGAAGTCTTTTTACCCATCAAGGCGTTTGAGAAAATCAATAAAGAGCGGGAAAAGGCCGCTGAACCGCTCTTTGCAAATCCGAGAAATGCCGCTGCCGGCTCATTAAGGCAATTAGACCCCAGGATAACAGCATCAAGGCCTCTGGACATTTTCTGCTACGGCGTTGGCGTCGTAGAAGGAATTAAATTCAAGAGCCATTGGGAAACGTTAGAGGCATTGAAGGGATTTGGCCTAAAAACAAATCCTCTTATAATGAAATGCAGCGGCATCAAAGAGGTTTTGGCTTATCATCAAGATATGGAAGGGAAGAGAGATAATCTTCCTTATGAGGTTGACGGCATTGTTATAAAAGTAAACGATATCGGACTTCAGGAGAGGCTTGGGGTGTTGACAAGAAGCCCCAGATGGGCACTTGCATATAAATTTAAGCCGAGGGAAGAGACAACAAAGATACATAAAATAGAAATTGGCGTTGGGAGGACAGGCGCTTTAACGCCGGTTGCCGTCATGGAGCCTGTGGAGGTCGGTGGTGTCACCATAGAAAGGGCAACGCTCCATAATCAGGATGAGATAGATAGAAAAGATGTCAGGGTTGGCGATACGGTTGTTGTCCAGAGGGCAGGCGATGTTATACCGGAAGTTGTAATGGTCATCAAAGAGAAACGAAGCGGCAGAGAAAAACCGTTTAAAATTCCTGAAAAATGTCCGCTCTGCAATTCAAAGGTTGAAAGGATTGGAGCAATACATTTTTGCACAGGCGGGCTTTCCTGTCCCGCTCAGGTCAAAGAGACAATAAAACACTTTGTATCAAAGAGGGCAATGGATATTGACGGGCTTGGCGATAAACACATTGAACAGTTTTTCGATGACGGCCTTATCAAGGATGTGGCGGATTTATACTATCTCAAAAAAGATGATATTTTAACCCTTGAGCGATGGGCTGAAAAATCGGCGGAGAATTTAATGGATGCCATTGAAAAGAGCAAACACCCAACCCTGCCAAGGCTTATCTATGCCCTCGGCATACGGCAGGTCGGCGAACATATAGCGCATGTGCTGGCAGAAGAATTTGGAACCCTTGAGGCAACTATGAAGGCGGATAAGGAGAGGTTATTATCTGTCCGCGACATCGGACCTGAGACAGCAGAGAGCATCTATGATTTTTTCCAGGAGCCGCATAACATAAAGGTTATTGAGAAATTAAACAAGGCGGGCGTAGTGTTTCCGCAAATAAAAAAGGCTGCAGGAAAGTTGGCCGGCAAGACATTTTTATTTACTGGCGCCCTTGAATCTTTTTCACGGGATGAGGCAAAAGAACTGGTGGAAAAACAGGGCGGAAAAACAGGAGCGGCTGCAAGCAAGAATGTTGATTATGTTGTTGCCGGCGCAGAACCTGGCTCCAAATATGAGAGGGCGAGAAAAATGGGGTTGCATGTAATCACCGAGGAGGAGTTTAAGAGGCTTTTGGGTTTATAAATTACAATATTGAAGAACCCTGCCAACTATGATTGTTTAGGTATTTTTGTTTTGAATTGCAGGGTTAATCTTTTCTGGCAGCGCTTGACATTCCAAAAAACTGCTGCATACTTAAGCAGAGGTAAAATTGAAAGGGGGTGAAATTATGGCAGAAAAGACAGCAAGGGAAAAATTGAGCGCAGTATGTCCCTGCGGCTCAGGCAAGAAATATGGAGAATGCTGCGGCAGGAATGCGCCCTGCTCTTGCGGCTCAGGGAAAAAGGCCGGTGAATGCTGTTACAAGGGGAAATAGGAAGGGCAGGGATATTTAGTCCCATGATTTAAAACCGGCCTTGTGGCCGGCAACTACAAAACAGGGAGGTAAGATTATGTATCAGAATTTTAAAAAGGCAATTGTGGTTGCTTTCGTGTCGCTTTCCTTAATCATGCTCGGCGGTTTTAGCGCTGTTCAGGCTGCGGAAAAGAATCCGTGCGGCAAAGGTGTAGCAGCTCATGCAAGGGAAGGCGTAAAACATTTGAAAGAAGCCATCAAACATCTGGAAGAGGCTGTCAAGGCAGGCGGCAACGCCCATGTCAAAGAAGCCCTTGAGCATGCAAAAGAGGCGCTCAAACATGCAGAAGAGGGCGAACCGGTTAATCCTGCCGCAAAGAATCCGTGCGGAATGAAGAATCCATGCGGAAAGAAGTAGCATTCATTATTATCAGCGTACTATTCAGTTTTGTAATCCTCTCCCCTGAGGCATACGGCGGAGAGGATTTTTTATTAGAATACTGGGAAAGGCCTATTGCGCTGCAAACGCATCAAAATGATTTTGCTCTCTATCCAGAAGAATGTGGGCAATGTCATAAAGACCAATATACAGACTGGAAAGACTCCCTCCACAGCAAGTCAGTTGGCCCCGGACTCATGGGACAGTTGAATCCATTTCAAGACACTCAATTCGCCCAATCATGTTATTTCTGCCATGCACCGATGGAAGAACAGACAGAAATGAAGGGGCAAAAGGCAAGGGGCAAGGGGCAAGAGGAATACATCAAAAACCCATCCTTTGATAATAAGCTAAAGCTTTCAGGTGTTTCTTGCAGTGTGTGTCATTTGAGGGAGGGAAAGGTTTATGGGCCGATGAGAAGGGTCAAGGGACAAGGGTCAAGGGTCAGGGATAATCACGATGGTTTTATAGAAAAAGACTTTTTTGAAAAGGCGGAATTTTGCGCAGCATGTCATCAATTAGACGAAGGGTATGAGCTAAATGGCAAGCTTCTTGTAAACACTTACAGGGAATGGAAAGAAAGCATATATGGAAAAAACAATGTAACCTGTCAGAACTGCCATATGCCTGACAGGCAGCACCTCTGGCGGGGTATACATGATAGAGAGACGGTTCTGCTGGGGATCCGCATTAAATCGGTTCGGCTCGAAAAAGGCGCGAGACTTATCATAACAAACTCCGGTGTGGGGCATTATTTTCCTACCTACGCGCCGCCGCTCGTTGTGGTGAGAGGGTTTATGCTTGATAAGAATGACAAAGTTGTTCAGGGCTCTCTCAAAGAGGCATTCATAGGCCGTAAGGTGAGGCTTGACCTCAGTGAAGAGATATTTGACACCCGCATCCCGCCCCAGAAGAGTTTTGAATTTGACTATTCTGCAAGAGGCGATTCTAGCGATAGGAAGATTGCATTTGAAGTCTGGGTCTATCCGGATGAGTTCTATAACAGGTTTTATAAAGCCGCCGTTAACAATGCTGATATGGATTTCAATGGGGAGGAAATAGAGAAGGCCATCAAGATAACGGACGCTTCTCCATATCGGTTATTCAGACAGGTGTTGTAGAAAGCGGAACTCGGCAGAGAATCTCCGATAGAGTTTGAAGATTATCTAACATAAAAAACGCTTGACATCATAAATGCGGCGGTCTACTATTAGTATATGCTAATTAACTTAAAAAGAAGGATAAGCTGGTGAAGGAAGCGGCAGACTTATTCAAAATTCTTTCGGTTGATAAAAGAATAGAGATTATCGAACTACTAAAAAAAGAGCCTATGAACGTTAACGCATTGGCTGAGGCTTTGGGGATAACACAATCAGCCGTGTCACAACACTTGCGGGTGCTTAAAGGCGCAGGTCTGGTGAAAGACGAAAGGCAAGGGTATTGGATATATTATTCCTTAAATCGTGATGCCCTTGAAAAATGCCGTCAAAGGCTCAATCGTATTTGCACCTGTGGTTGTTTAGGCGGACAGGTAAGCATGAGAAGAATAAACAAGAAGGTTTCAAAAACAAAATAGGGGAATTTTTTTGCCCATATATATAAGTTAATAAGCAATAACTTAAACAGAAAGGGGGTGAGAACAATGACAAAGGAGAGCAAAAAAGAGACTAAAGAACAGCCCGAAGAAAAGAAGACCGAAGTGAAGAGAGAGACAAAGAGTTCCTGTGGTTGCGGCTGCATGCCTATTAAGACAAAATAGGCAAAATCAAGGTAGCGGGTTGAATACAATCCGCTACCTAACTTAAATTACATGGAGGGAAAGATGAAAGAGCTAATATTGATAACGTGCTACTGGATACATCTCATTGCAACGGTTGTATGGATTGGGGGAATTATTTTCATCCTCTTTATTGCAATGCCATCAGCCAAACAAGTTTTAGGTAGCGAGGCTGGCAGGCTTATGGGGGAGATTTCCAAAAGTTTTACTCCTATAGCGAACTATAGTATCGTTGCTTTACTTGTTACAGGTGCTGCTTTGACTGCATTAAACAAGCAATTTTCGGGAATTGGCAATTTCGGAAACAATTGGACTTTGGTTCTCATCTTAAAACATTTTTTAGTGTTAGGCATGGTCGTTGTTCATTTCTATAGAGGATTAGCGCTGACGCATAAAATTGCGAAAACAGAATCCTCCGCCGAAAAGATATCCTTACAGAAGTTATCCTTGAATCTGGTCAAGCTTAATTTTTTCTTGGGATTAATTGTGTTGATGCTCAGCGGAATAATATCTATTGTTTGATTGATGAACATTGAAGGGAATGCTCGCCGCCCCCACACCAAAGATTTTGGTGTGAGGGTCAATAATAAAATTCCTTGCCCCGTAAGAGACCAGAGGTCTTACGGGGCTCGCCGAGGAGAATCCCCGCAGCTTGGCTGGCGGGGTTCTTCAATTATTCAACAAAAAAAGGCTGCCGCGTGCGCGGCAGCCTTTTTGATTTTTTTGGCGTCCCCACCGGGATTCGAACCCGGGTTACCGCCGTGAAAGGGCGATGTCCTTGGCCTCTAGACGATGGGGACTTCTAACTACCGTGAGTGGTAAGTCGTGAGTAGTAAATGGTCAAATCATTTTTCTTATTTATTATTCACAACTTACTACTTACGGCTTACAACTTACGGTTTTTACTGGTGAGCCGCCCGGGATTCGAACCCGGGGCCCACGCCTTAAAAGGGCGTTGCTCTACCATCTGAGCTAGCGGCTCTCTAAAAACAGTCAAGAGATATTAGTCAGAAGTGAAAAGAAATTACTCCTGACTCTTGACTTTTCACTTTTAACTTTATTATAAGAACGGATTCTCAAGCATTATCGCCTCTTTTCTTCCGGCGCCGACTGAAACAATAATTATACTCATTTCCGTTAATTCCTCAAGTCTTTTTATATAGGCATAAGCCTTTTTCGGAAGTTTGTCCAATTCCGTGATGCTGGCGGTCGACTGCTGCCAGCCGTCCATGATTTCGTAAACCGGCACGCAATTTTTCAGAATGTCGCTGTCCGACGGAAAATCTTTTATCACGGTGTTGTTATACCGGTATCCAGTGCATATCATGATTTTATCCAAATTATCCAATACATCCAGCTTGGTCAAGACCAGACCGTCAAGGCCGTTCACCCTTGCCGCATAGCGCACGGCCACAGCGTCAAACCAGCCACACCTCCGCGGCCTTCCGGTGGTTGCGCCGTATTCTCCGCCCTGCTCCCGGAGCCGCTCCCCTTCTTCATTTTTCAGTTCTGTGGGAAACGGCCCTTCTCCAACCCGCGTGGTGTAAGCCTTGGATATGCCGATGACGCGATCCAATTTTGTGGGGCCGATGCCGCTCCCGGTGGCCGCCTCTCCTGCTGCCGTGTTGCTGGAGGTTACAAAGGGATAGGTGCCGTGATCCACATCAAGGAGCGTTCCCTGCGCGCCTTCAAACAAAATATTTTTTCCGCGCTTCATAGCCGCGTCAAGATAGAGTCCGGTGTCCGTTATATAGCCGGCGATCTTTTCCGCAAAGGTCATGTATTGATGATACACATCGTGCATCTCGAATCCCTGCTCGTGATACATGTTCTTCAGCAGGTGGTTTTTTTCCAGAAGATTATTTTTGAGCTTTTCGCGAAACACATCCTCGGTCAAAAGGTCTCCGCAGCGTATTCCGCACCGTGCAACCTTGTCCTCATACGCAGGCCCGATGCCCCTTCCGGTTGTCCCTATCTTGTTCTTACCTCTAAACCTTTCCCTTACTGCATCCAGCTTTTTATGATACGGCATGATAAGGTGCGCGTCTGCACTGATGAGAAGGTCTTCGCCGCTTTGAAACTGCCCCTTTGAGCGCAGGGTCTGAATCTCCTGCAATAAAACTTCCGGGTCAACGACCACGCCGTTTCCGATTATGCACTTCTTGCCTCGGTGCAAAATGCCGGAGGGGATGAGGTGGAGGATAAACTTCTCCCCGTCAACAACCACGGTGTGTCCTGCGTTGTTTCCACCCTGAAATCTTACGATGATATCGGCATAATCGCTCAGGATGTCAACGATCTTCCCCTTCCCCTCGTCTCCCCACTGCGCGCCGACTACGACAATGTTTTTGCCCATTTGTTTTTATCCTTCCAGCGCCTCTGCCACCTGCTCCACATCGAACGCAAAACCCACGGCAGCGCATGGGTAACCGTATTTCTCCATGAGATTGTCATACCTGCCGCCGGTCATGATCGCCTTGCCGATCCCTTTTGCAAAACCCTCAAAGATGATGCCGGTATAATAATCAAATCCCCGCATCTCCGCAAGGTCAAAGGTGATGAAGCGGGAAAGCCCTTTTGCATGAAGCGTATTAAATATCTTCACAAGATTCTCCACCGCGGTTTTCGCCTGCCGGTTTTGCGCTATTGATGCCGCCTTTTCTAAAACCTCTTTTCCGCCGAAAAGAGACGGGATCGTCTTCAGGCTGTTTTTGTATGGCGCTGGTATTTTGCTTCCAAGCCCGTTTACTATCTCTTCCAGCGCAGAGCCGTCTTTCAGGGCTATGGCGTTTTTTATCTCTGCCCGCGCTTTATTATTCAATGCGGGATTGTCCAGCATTCCCTTGACAAAGCCCACTTCGCCGATGTCTATCTTAAAATCTTTCAGTCCTAAACCCTTGAGGCCTTTGATTGCAATCCCGATGGTCTCCGCGTCCGCTTCAAACGACGATTTTTTCGTTATCAGTTCCGCGCCGATCTGTTGAATCTCCCGCGGCCTGCCGCTCTGCCCTTCCTGATAGCGGACAACTTTTTCATTGTAGCATATCCTGAGCGGGAGAGGGTAATCCCTCATGCGCGTAGCCACAACCCGCGCGATCTGCGGCGTTATGTCAGGTCTGACGGCAACCACCTTGCCGGAAACCGGGTCTATGAATTTAAAAATCCTCTCCCTTAAATCGGTCCCCAGTCCCATGGAAAGCACATCGAGATATTCGAAGAAAGGAGTGATAACCCGCTTGAACCCGCCTCTCTCCAAAACGGACAGGATACATTCTTCCACCTGTTCTATCTTTTCCGCCTCATGAGGCAGGCTGTCCTTGACGCCCGGCGGGAGGGAGATGTTTAAAACTTTATAGGTCATAGGCTATGGGCTATGGGCTATAGGCTATAGGCTAAAACCTATTGCCTATCGCCTATTGCCTTTTTTTACAATTTTACCACCTTTGCGGAAATCATATGCGGCAGTTTTAAAAGTTTCGCAAGCAGGTCTTGCGGAAGCGGCGTATCAATATTCCAGACGGACACGGCTTCGCCGCCGATGGCCTGTCTGCCAAGATGCAGCCGCGCGATGTTGATATTTCCTGCACCGAGGAGTGTCCCCACATTCCCGATGACGCCGGGCTTATCGTAGTTGTACAGCACCAGGAGATACCCTTCCGGCACCGCGTCCAGAAAGAATTTATCTATCCTCACGATCCTCGGCTCTTTCTTGCCGAAAAGCGCGCCTTCTACAAGATTTTCTGCTTCCTTTGTCTTTACCTTGATTGTAATGCTGCTGGCAAAATCAATAGCCCTTGAGGTCTTCATCTCCACAACCTTTATGCCGCGCTCCTTTGCGACAAACGGCGCATTCACAAAATTCACCTGCTGATCCATCAACTGGTCAAGCAGCCCTTTTATTGCAGCAATGGTAACCGGCGCGACATCGTATGAAACCACATCGCCGCTGTATTCTACGGTAACCTCCTCTATGCCGCCTTTAAGAACCTGTCCCTGAAAACTGCCGAGCTTTTCAGCCAGCGTGATATACGGACCAAGGCTTGCAAGGAGCTCCGCAGGCACGGACGGCACATTTACCGCATTTCTGATCGTGCCTTTTACCAGATAATCCACAATCTGCTCTGCTATGGCAATGGCCACATTCTCCTGCGCCTCAGCCGTTGACGCGCCGAGGTGCGGGGTGAGTATTACCTCTTCCAATTGCAAAAGCGGATTGTCCGCTGGCAGCGGTTCTTTTTCAAACACATCGAATGCTGCGCCTGATACTATACCGCTCTTTATGGCGTTGCACAGATCCTTTTCATTCACGATGCCGCCTCTGGCACAGTTTATAATCTTTACGCCCTTTTTCATCTTTGCAAAGGCGTCTTTATTTACCAGATTTTTTGTCTCATTGGTAAGCGGCACATGGATGGATATGAAATCGCTTCTCTTATATAAATCGTCCAAAGATACCTGCTCAACGCCCATCCGGTTGGCCGCGTCCTGCGAAAGATACGGGTCGTACGCGATCACATTCATCTTGAGTCCCTGCGCCCTGTCCGCAACAACGCTGCCGATATTGCCCGCGCCGAGGATGCCGAGCGCCTTACTCGTTACCTCGGTGCCTTCGAATTTTTTCTTTTCCCATTCACCTTTGCGCATGGACGCAGTGGCCTGCGGAATCTTTCGCGCCAACGCCATAAGCATGGAGACCGCATGTTCCGCGGTTGTTATGGTATTGCCGCCGGGGGTGTTCATCACCACAATCCCCTTTTTCGTTGCGGCCTGCGTATCAATATTATCTACGCCCGTGCCTGCCCTGCCGATAACCTTGAGATTATCCGCCGCCTCAATAATCTCGGCAGTAACTTTTGTAGCGCTTCTTACAACAAGTGCGTGATAATCCTTAATCACCTTTTTCAATTCTTCGGGTTTCAGTTTGGTATTGACATCAACCTGCAACCCCGGCGCATTTTTAAAAATCTCAACACACCGATCCGACATGCTGTCGCTGATAAGAACCTTCACATCTTCCTCCTGAATTAAGCGCTTGTTGCTGCTGCCTGTTCAATTTACCCCCACACCTTGCGGGGAATGCCCTGCGCTCTTGGCGCAGGGTTACCTCTTTTCTTCCTTGCCGCAGGGTATAATGTCCTGCGGTCAAGGTGTGTGGGTTTACAAAATTGAACCGTTCCCGACTTCTTATTTCCTGCACAGATTAACCTCTAACCCTGTGGCAAAGACTAAATATTAAACAAAGTTTATATTATATCTTTTTGCTAAAAGCAAGAAGATTTTTGTCATCCTCTTTTTCACCTTTCCATTTTATCCGAACTGCGTGAGATTGCCCTTGTCCACCTTGCCGCTTGAAGATTACTCTTTACCCGTGTGAAACTCCGCTTGCCGTCGCTGCGTCTGTAGTGCGCATGAAAATGCTTCACACTCCATCCCCGATACCGGCTTTTGCAGAGCGAGGTCATCTCTAATACCTCGTCTACGGGGGCGCGCCGGGCAGAGGCGCGGGCAAGACGCTTGTCCTTGAGACCTTTCCGTCCCGTCATCTTCGTAACGGCAAGGATGGCTAAAGGCTAAAGGCAAAAAACCCTTAGCCTTTAGCCCTTTGCCATAAATCTCTTCAAATCGCATCTGCCTGACTTCTTGTGGCAACTCCGTCCGAGTCATGGCCACCCCCTGAAGGAATGAAAGCATAAAAGCGGACAATTGATGTGCTATACTTGTCCCGTTATGTATTTAAACGGGAAAGGAGGATATTTTGGTTGGTGTTAACAGTTTTGTTCAATAGGCTTGACACCCCCCGTATTCCACCTTATTATATCAAACATAAAAAACAGGCTATCGGCGATAGGTGATAGGTGATAGGCAATAGGCGATAGGTAAAAACCCATAGCCTATAGCCCATTGCCCATAGCCTGTATTTCTTGCCCATTGCCTGTCTTAACGGAGGAAGAATGGCTCAGGAAAAG
>JACQEJ010000064.1 GCA_016200645.1 Deltaproteobacteria bacterium
CCAGCATTCCGCGCGGCATGGAAATCTCTCCATGATGAATTCGCCGCATTGGACATGCTCTTATATGCCCGTAGCCGAGCAGGTTTGACCCAAGAACAGGTGGCAGGGCGCATGGGGGCCTCACAGCCAGCATTAGCGCGGGTAGAAACATCTTTAGTTACTCGCAAGCATTCACCTTCCTTTGCAACGTTGCGTAAATATGCAACGGCTGTTGGTTGCAGGTTGGAAATCAAACTCATTCCCGGATAGAACACTGGATAGGCCTCACGGGGTTGGTATAACGGTCAATTTTGATATCAGTCCCTCCAATGTCCCGGACTGTCTCTTTTTGTTGATCTCTTCTAAAAGGACATCCAGCGGCGCGTCACCATGGACTGTATCGAATTGAGAGACCGCCGCATTTTCAACCAATCCTTCACTGCCCGCGCCATCCATTTGAATAAATGGCACATACACGACTGATGGCACCGTGGTAATCGCATACCGACGAAAGAGCAATGGATCAATAATGGTATTCACTTGGTACGACGGGCATTCACCGACACAATCAGGGTTTTTCTTGATTAAATCCCCAATAAACTTCTGCGTCGGCGCAACGGTCTTCATGCCCCCAATAAAACCGCGCAGTACAATGTAAATGTTGGGGTCGTCAAGGTCTGCAATCGTGCGAACATAATTGCGTAATGTTCGTTGCGGGATCGAAGAAGAAACAAAAAGATAAATCCGTTCTGACGATAGACTCGGCTTCCCCCCTGCGAAAGAAGTCTGCCGACTATCGGGTAAATTGAAAACATCCTTCTTGATTCTGTCACTCTCTTTATATCTTCGCAATTGATTTTCCGGGGATGAGAATGCTTTAAACGCTTGCTCGGCCTGCTCTTTTCCAGCCCGTTCATGGACATTTTTTGGGATGCTATTTTCGTCCATGCTCATGCCGCGATCAATTGATACAACTGTCAAAATCACCAATAAAACAAAAACTTTAAGACGCACAGCAGGCCCTCTTTCTGAAAATTGCCCACACAAAGTTGTCGCCAACGAACGGCGGATTCTTAAATCCTCCCCAACGTAAACCACTCTGGCCAATTGGGAAAGCAGAGATATTACGCACAGGCATGGCTAATTGGAGCCTGTAATTATGCTTGACCCAAATCGGGGTCGGCACGGCGGCGCAAAGATTAATCCCTGTGTCCTGTAAGAGCAATAGGCGCCCTTGCCTAAAGATCATTCGGGCGGCGATCGCGGCGTTGGCTTCTAAATAGTTGTCATTATTGACATGGCCGGTAAGTGGGTATGCGCTACCCCATGATCCCATGCACCAAAAAAACGGGCTTAAGGGGAGATACAGATTGCTTGCAACACTGTCTGGGATGCAAGAGAGTTGTGCAACCGGATTGGCAAAGAGCGCGGCTTCTGGATTCAGAATAAATGCCAAAATATCGTTATTCCACAAAGGATCAACTTCCGTAATGTAGGCCAGATCAAAACCACCGGATTCAACACAAGCAAAATCAGTGAGAAGCTCTAACAGTGCCCAGACAGGAAAGATAAAATAATGCGCCTGCTGAAAGGAAGACGAATCGGTTCCATCAATAGAGCTGTCGGCGCTGGTGCCCCCGTTTGTGCTTTTAATCGGAATAGCCGAACCAATGCTGGGGAAAAAGAACGGGTCTTTTACGGTCTCAATGAGACGAGCCGGTTCCCAAAAACTAATCGGGATCCCGGGCCGAACAAAAATAGGTGGCGGAGCAGGACAGGCGCATATTGGCATTTTATTTAAATCTGGCGCGTCGGGCTGATCCGAAGGAACGACCGTGACCCCCCCTATTTTAATCGGGAATATAGAGTTCCAAGAAATATCAGTTACAGGGTTTAAAATCCGGTTGTTGGGAGCGGCATAGGACGGCCACGGCGTTATCAATAAAAATAATATGACGAGTAAATACCTCAAGACTCTTTTGGCCTTTCTTCCACCACTTCCACGGTTCGGCCAGCTTGACGAACGATAGACGGAACCGCTGATAATTTAAACCGCTCGATCATCTCGCTGGAAGCGTAGTAAACCGTCTGCTTCAGCTTGTGCGTCAGATCATAATATGATCCATCCGTGATCATTAGTATCGTGTTGCTGTTGCTTTCATAGGGTGACGACTGATACCACTGAATCTGTTTAGGATCGGTCGCATCAATGAAGACCAGAACAAACGGAAGCGCAACATAATCCAATGGGTTAAATTGATACCCTTGTGGATAAACCACGGTGTTGTTGGAGTCTTTAATGTCGGATGGAAGCATATAGGTCATCTCAACACGGCGCGTCTTGTTTTCTTTAGCCGTCGGCAGTTTCTTGATGTCTTTCGGCTTATAAGCGATGATCTTTTTGGTGAGCGCCTCCTTGGAGATAACCTTGGCCCAATCCACGGCCTGCGCCTTTGCCTCAATCTCACTGAGTGCGTCAGGCTCAAGGATCGTATAGATCTTGCCATGAACCCCGAAATCTTCTGCCGACACCTCGGTAATAAAGAGAAGCAGGAACAGGCTATTTATTAAGGTTTTTCTGAAAATTGTTGAGCTCATTGGTCATTACGTCTTTAATGGATTTTATATTTGAAGTCTTGTCGCCCAGATATTCCGATAAATCGATCTTACCGAAATCAAGCGACTGAAAATCAGCCGTGGTAAAACCGCCACATTCTGGGGTTTCGGGTTGACCCCAGATATTCTTGCCCGTAAAGGAACGTAACTGCGGACGGCCTTGTTCGTGAACGATCCGGGCCAGTTTAGACCCAAAACAGCAGGCGGTCTCTGCAGTCTGGAGACAACCTAAAATTTTGCTGTACGACTTGCAATAAGTTCCGACCGTATGACATACGCCCGCGGCCTTTAAGTTGACGAATTGATTCTCTTGTGCGGAGCAATTTTCTAGGCTGGGATGACCCTGATTACAGCAACTATAGAAATTCGTTGAAGCACTGGAGTGGCGGCAATCTTGCGGCTTTCCGGTGAAAAGCATTGCTTGTCCCTGACACACGCCCGCAGAGTTAATGTTTGAATCATTTTGATAACTGCTCATGTCGGGGGTTTCCTTGCTGGGCGGATCCTTTTCTAAATCCACACACGGCAATGCGGAACATTGTTGCTTCCCAGCATTGTTAATACACGCAAAATTTCCGCCGAGAGGGCAGGTGGCCAATTCGCAGGAACGCGTTGTTGGATTATAGATGCCTGTTCTGCAGGTGGGTGGCACCACGCAGACCCCACCTACCAGCGATGTCCCCATTGGACAGGAAAAAGATGTCCGACATCGCGGCCGCCGCCACCAATGACAACTTGTGCTGGTAGAGGGGGCAACTTGACATTGCCTTAGCGAACTATCCCATTGAGTTGGGGGCGGACAATAAACAGGTTGCGCGCTAATACTGCAATCTACCGTATCAAATGGACAGAGTTTCCCTTCCGCCGTACAAGCCGCCTGCTCCCCTTTATCTGCTACATCACCGTTATTGTTTAGGTCTTTGGCGCAAATCATTTCTTGAGCCTGTAAGTCCGCAACGCCTAAAAATAAAAATAAGCCGATCAAAAAAATACCCATCCGGTGGCCCCGATCAACGTTTGTTTCCGCTTGTACAGATCATGTTTTGGCTGGCCTCTTTTAACGTTGACATATAGCCCAGCGCCTCAGAAAATTCATTGACGCATTGACACTGTTTTACAATCTTTTCTCCCACCCCGATCGGACATTGCGCGTTTGTGCAAGTCTTGAAATAAACATTATCCGCTTTTGTAGAGACCTGATTTTGAGAGATATTGCCATTCTCGACAACATCAGTGCGAGTGGTTTCCGCCATCGTTTTACAGGCCATCTCACAGACAGGTAACGACTTAGCGGTTGGCAACCCCACACTGTGATTCTCTGTTATCCAAGTACCGCTATTATCCTTTCTAATGTCTTGATATTGGAGGGTTGCGCCTCCATTTGATGCAGTGGACATAACCGCCGTGGCCCGCTTTGTTGCGTCTGAGAAATCAAACCTTGACTGACTCTCACAAAGGAACGTCTCTTGCGTCTTCCATGCGTCGTAACAAACTGGGTAACTAGAAACAAGACCTTGAAACGTCTGACAAGATTGTGGCGGTGTCTTTTGGGTTGGGTTAAAATCGCTGACCGTTTTAACGCCATCAGTAATTGCTGTTTGCATCCGACATTCTGGCCGGGATTTTAAACTCTGGCATGTATCTGAAAATTTATTAGTTAAAACATCCGTCGTTACGGAACAAACGCTGTAGTAGTCATAACTGTAGAAGGAGCAATCATCATCTCCACGGCGGCGCCGCCTATCAAAAAAACCTTCTGCGGTCGTTCCAATATAAACCGCGCCATTCGGCACAGTAAAAACCGTTTGTGCGCCGGAGGGAATGGAGCACATGAAACTCCCACTCCAAGCTTTCTCACACTCACAGTTATTTCTGCTTCGATGCGAACCAGTCTTCACCCGGTAATTTTTTGTTGTTTCCCTAGATGCTACCCCACCAGAGACCCGGGGTTCAGAACAAAGTTGCTCTACTGAACTGATCGAAACGGTCCGCTCCTTTGAGCAGGTTGTCACAGCAACAGCATTGCCGCTTAACAACTCTGACCGCCCTAAAACGGCCGTGGGGGAATTAACATCCTTATTCGAACTCAAGACGTTCTGGCTGGCCGCCACCATGTTATTCGGATTCTTATAATACTGCTGTTGGTCTGGAGTCTGGCCGCTGGATGTCTTGCTACAGTCCACGCTATTTTGACCGTAGTATGCAATCGTCGTATCTTTAATCTTTGTGTCGGTAATGGCATAACGTGCGTCCCCAGCTTGAATTGCCCCAACAACACCACCCCCAAGATCACCTAAAACGCGCGACAGGGAACTCATGGCCATGTTGTTTCCACAGCTATTATTGATGCAGTAACAGCCGCCTAATTCGCTGGGGGGTGCCTCAGTAAGGGTCGCTTTACCATTAGGCGCAGACCATTTATA
>JACQEJ010000065.1 GCA_016200645.1 Deltaproteobacteria bacterium
AACGTGCTGCAATGAAGTCTCTGGAAACCTGCCTTGCAATGCAAAATACGAAGGCGCTGGGGTCGGGGAAAGAAGCGCTGCAAAATTTGTTTTGCCATAAAAATTTTCTTGCTGACACATAATAATTGACATTACCCTCTACAGACCTCTGTTGCCTTTATTCTCCTTCCGTGATAAATTTGTCAACATATATATGAGCAGCAAAAGTTTGAGGCAACTACCGTCAGTAGATGAGGTTGTGAGGTCTCATAAATTAAAGCAATATGTAAGTTCCTATTCAAAACACCTTGTGACACGAATTGTAAGAGATGTTCTCGGGAGAATGAGAGCAGATATCTTCGCTGGTCGGAAGGGCGATGTTTCTATGGGTAAGATACAAGAATTGGTCGCAGAGCAGCTTGAGGATATGTTCAAACCATCCCTAAAAAAGATAATCAATGCATCCGGCGTAGTTTTGCATACAAATCTCGGAAGGGCAATATTGTGTGATGAAGCGATTGATGCAATCAAGATTTCCGCAGGCAATGCAGTGAACCTCGAGATGGATTTGGAAAAAGGGGAAAGAGGAAACCGGGACAGCCATCTGGAAAATATCATATGCTATCTGACAGGCGCTGAGGCGGCTACTATTGTGAACAACAATGCCGCAGCGGTTTTTTTAACATTGAATACCTTGGCTGAAAAAAAAGAGGTTATTATCTCCAGGGGCGAGCTTATTGAAATAGGCGGTTCTTTCAGAATTCCTGATGTGATAAAGAAGAGCGGATGCAGGCTCGTTGAGGTTGGAAGCACAAACAGGACGCATGCATCAGATTATATATCCGCCATAAACAAAAATACCGCCGTGCTTTTAAAGGCGCATACCAGCAACTATGCCATCGTCGGGTTTACATCAAGTGTTGATCTGAAAGAATTGGTAAAGGTCGGAGGAGACCGCAACCTGCCGGTAGTCGAAGATCTGGGGAGCGGTTCCCTTATGGATTTATCCCGCTTTGGCCTTCCCCGTGAACCTCAAGTCAGAGAGAGCATTGAGGCCGGGGCCGCTGTAGTGACCTTTAGCGGAGATAAACTCCTCGGCGGTCCTCAGGCAGGCATTATCGCCGGGAAGCGGGAATATCTCCAGAGGATAAATAAGAATCCTTTAAAGAGGGCGCTTAGGGCTTGTAAGCTCACTATTGCAGCGCTGGAGGCGACTCTCAAGCTTTATCTGAACCATGATACGTTGCCTCAAAAACTTCCCACATTAAGATTTTTAACAAGACCTGCTGCCGAGATAGCCTTGGTTGCTGAAGAGGCGGCAAGACTGCTGAAACAGAGGCTTGGCAGCGATTACTCCGTTAAGGTTGAAGACGGTTTCAGCCGGATAGGCAGCGGCTCTTTGCCTGAAGAGGCTCTTGCGACGAAGGTTGTTTCCATAACGCATATGGAAACGCCGCCGGAAAAAATCTTTGCGATGTTTTTGGCAAATAATCCGCCTATTTTAGGAAGGGTGCACAGAGAAAAATTTCTCCTGGATATGAGGATGATAGAAAAGGGTGAAGATGCGGTCATATTCCCAATTTCTAATTTTTAATTCCCAATGACCAATGACTAATTCCTATTAAACTCGCTTAATAACAGTTTAACATGGCAATGTCTGTATTTGGAGAAATTGAATGAGTTTAGTGGGAAATTTAGAGGATCTCGGTCTTGGCGATATTTTTCAGATTATCTTCCTGAGCAGAAGGTCTGGCGTCCTTGCCATCAGGGGCAAGGCTGTGGAAGGAAAGATATATTTCAAGGATGGTCTGGTCATTGCGGCTTATGCCGCCGATGCCTCAAAGAAACCTGTCGGTGATAATGCGCAGGATGCAGTCTTCGGCCTTTTTATTGAAGAGGGCAATTTTGATTTTGAGCTTAAGGATGTAACGGAAGAGGTTAAGGGGATGCAGCGAGGCTCTGTATTTTTGGCCGAGCATGGCCTCAATCCGCAGTTTTTGGCCATGGAGGGCTCCCGCCTTCTGGACGAAGCAAAGGCCAGGAAGTCTGCCGCTCCACCGCCGCCCTCAATTATTCGCCCTGCGGCAGGGCCGCAGCCGACAGTCTCGCTCCCCATAAGGGAAGAGGTACCTACTGTAAAAAAGGAAGAGGCTGCGCCCATGCCTGTTGAGGAGAGTTTCAGCCCCAAAAGCATATGGGCGGAGGCTGGCATTGTGGAAGAGGCGCATGTTGAGCCTGTTACAGCAAGCCCTGGACTTAGCCTCCTCAGATCTATGATATTTGAGTTGCAAAATCCCCATTCTTCCAGCGAGATAACCCTCCTGATACTCAGATTTGCCAGCGAGCTGATGAACCGGGCTGTGCTCTTTATTGTAAAGAGGGATACTATAGAAGGGCTGGGGCAGTTCGGGGTGGTTCTTAAACAGGGAGACCCTAATCGTAAAATAAAAGGGATAAAGATTTCGCCTGCCGAAGAATCGATATTCAGAGAGGTTTTTCTGAAGAAGATGACCGTAAAAAAAAAATTGGAACATATTCCTATGCATGAATATCTCGTCAAAGAGCTTGGCTATGAGTGGCCTGCTGAAGTATTTCTTGCCCCTCTTCTGGTGAGCGGAAAGGTTGCGGCGCTCTTGTATGGAGATAATGCGCCGGAGGAAAAGCCCATCGGCGACACGGAAAGTCTGGAGATATTTCTTGCCCAGGCAGGCATTGCCATGGAAAGGGCGCTTTTGGAAAGAAGACTGAGCATGAAGGGAAAGGAATAAAAGACAGGCAATAGGCAAGGGGCAATAGGCAATAGGGAAAAAGCAGGCTATAGGCAATAGGCAATAGGTAAAAACCCATAGCCCATAAGCCCATTGCCTGTATTTATCGCCCAGAGCCTATCGCCCATAGCCTGTATTTATTGGAGGTTTTAATTTGTCATCAAAGATACTTATTGTTGAGGATTCGTCTACTACCCGCGCTATGATAACCTCTGCCGTAGAGGTTATAGATGATATGGAGATATTTGAATCAAAGAGCGGGTTTGAAGCGCTCAAACTCCTCCCGCACCACTGCTTTAACCTGATCATCACCGATATAAACATGCCTGATATAAACGGCCTTGAGCTGGTCAGCTTTGTAAAGGGAAATCCGGAGTATAAACATATCCCTCTTATTATTATCACTACAGAAGGGAGTGAAAGAGATAAAGAAAAAGGGCTTTCACTGGGCGCCAACGAATATCTGGTAAAGCCCTTTAATCCCGAAGAGCTTCAGAAATTGGTGAAAAAATATTTGAAGAAAGGCGATAGGTTATAGGCTATAGGCGATAGGTTTTTTCCATTGCCTATAGCCCATTGCCTATTGCCTGTATTTTAATTATGACCGAACCTAAAATAGATCTCCATGAATTTTTAGCCGAAGCGGAAGAGATTATCGGCGAGCTGACGGGCAATCTCTTAAAACTCGGTGAAGGAATTGACGCAGGACAGATGGAACCTGACCTCCTCAACAGCATCTTCCGAGCCGCCCACACCCTCAAGGGCATATCAGGCATGTTCGGTTTTACGGAGATGGCCATGCTCACCCATAAGATGGAGGATATGTTCGATTCTCTGCGAATGGGGAGGCTCTCCCTGAATCATGAAATTATGAACGGCTTGTTTGAGGCCATAGATTTGATCAATGAAATGCTCGTGACAAAGGGAAGAGGCGAAGAATTCGGGATGGATAGGGTCGAATCTATAGTCGCACGATTGGAGCATCCCACAGGAGCTCCCATTGCGGTTGTGTTCGGGCCGGCAGAAGACACGGATATTGATAAAGGCATCCTCAATGTGCTGACCGAGTATGAAGAGCACAGGTTGAAAGAGAATATAAAGGCAGGAAACGCCATTTTCCTGATAGGAGCGGAATTCACCCTGACCGTTTTTGACGAAGGGCTTGTTGAACTTACCGGCTATCTTAAATCGGCCGGTGAGGTTATAGCAACGCTTCCATCCACAGGAAAAGATAAAGATACCCTTCATTTTGATATCCTCTTCGGCTCTCACAAGGATACAGCGTTTGTTGAAGATATGCTCAAGGGACGAAATCTTGCGGTAAAGGTTGTGAAAGAACATTTCGCGCCGTCAGGCGCCGGCGCGGGGCAAGCCGAGGTATCAATCCCTTCGGAATTACGGCTTGAAGAAACAACCCTGCGCAGCGTAAGCAATACAGTGCGCGTTGATATTAAAAAGCTTGACAGCATAATGAATACGGTCGGCGAATTGTCGCAGTTAAAGGCATCCATCTCGCATATTGCGGATAAAATCAGGCTCGAAATGGGATCTGCCGGGCCGGCCATTGAGCTTTCCAAGACCAGCAGGGCTCTGGAAAAAAGATTAAAAGAGCTTCAGGAGAGCATGATAGAGGTGAGGATGGTGCCAGTGCATCAGCTCTTTGACAAATTTACGAGGGTGATAAGAAAATTTTCCAGAGAAACAGGCAAGGAGATAGAGCTGGTTACATCCGGCGGAGACACGGAACTGGATAAGCTGATTATAGAAGATCTGGCAGACCCGCTTATGCATATCGTCAGGAATGCTATTGACCACGGGATAGAAACTCCTGCAGAGAGAGAAAAGAGAGGCAAGCCAAGGGCCGGCACAATCAACCTTATGGCATATCCAAAAGGAAATCATGTTGTCATTGAAGTTGAAGACGACGGCAGGGGAATGAGTATAGAGGCTATAAGAAAAAAGGCAGTGGAAAGCGGGCTTATAGATGAGGCATCTTCCCATACTATTTCACGGCAGAGCATCCTTGAATTCATATTTGTTCCGGGATTTTCCACTAAAGACGAGGTGAGCGAGGTTTCCGGAAGAGGGGTCGGCATGGATGTGGTGAAGAAAAATATCACCAATATGAGCGGAACTGTTGATATAGATACCGAAGAGGGAAGCGGGACGAGGATTATACTCACGCTTCCAATTACCCTGGCCATTATACAGGCGCTTGTAACAGCGGCAGGCGCAAAAAGATATGCAATGCCTCTGGCAGGCGTCCAGGAGATATTGAATATAAAGCCGTCGGATATCAAGACCATGGAAAGGAAAGAGGTGTATATCTTGAGGGGCAGAACCATCCCGGTTTTAAGACTGGAACAATTTTTTAAACCTGCGGCGGCCTCCCCCCATCCCCCTCATGGAGGGGGACAGGGGGAGGAAAAGGCGGAGATGTGCGGCATAGTCGCAGGTCTTGCAGATTCCATGCTGTGCATACTGGTTGACAACATCATTTCCCAGCAGGATGTGGTTATTAAATCTCTGGGCAAGCTTCTGAAGGTTGCCGGTATCGCCGGCGCAACCGATCTGGGAGATATGGGAACGGTGCTGGTAGTGGATGTTGCCGGGATTATAACCGCTGCAGGCAGAGGGATGGGCGAGAGGGCGGCGTAAAAGACAGGCAAGAGGCGATAGGCAAGAGGCGATAGGAAAACCTATACCCCGTTGCCCATAGCCCATTTGCTCGTTCCCAAGTTCTGCTTGGGAACGCAATTGCTGTTGAAGCTCCAGCTTCATAAAAAAGATTTTGAAGCAGGAGCTTCTGGGACATCCACATTCCCAAGCTGGAGCTTGGGAACGAGTAAACTGATAACTGATAACTGATAACTGATATGTTGGACATAATAAAAAATAATCAGATTGCAACAACTCAGAACTCCGAACCCGGAACTCCGAACTCCATCGCTCCTACCGCCGATGAGTTTTATAAAAGGAATATAGAAAAGGAGGGGGAAGACAAGCTGCTGCAATTCCTCTCATTTATTGTGGATGATGAAGAGTATGCGTTGGAGTTAAGCGAGACCTCGGAAGTGATTAAGATGAGGGAGATAACAGAGGTGCCGCATGCGCCGCTGTTTATTGCAGGCATAATATCGTTAAGGGGTGAGATAATCCCTGTTATCAGCCTTCAAAAAAGGCTTGGCTTAAAAGAGAGAGATGCAACTGCGGAGACCAGGATAGCGATAGCTTCCTATGCGGATATAAAGGTGGGCTTGATGGCCGACAGGATTATGGGTGTTTTAAGGATCGACCCGGAGGAGATAGAGTCTGCCCCGCCTATTCATACAGAGGTCGGTATTGAATTTATAAGGGGTGTTGTTCATCATCAGGGCAGGCTTATTATATTGCTTAACCTTCCAACGTTATTTAAGATGGAAGAGGCGTAAACAGTTAACAGTTAACAGTTAACAGTTAACTGTTAACCGATAACTGATAACCGATAACTGACAACTAACAACTGCTAACTGCTAACTGCTAACTGATAACTGTTATGACCGGTCTGACAAAAATACAAAAGAAACGAGCCTTACAGGAAACTGCGCAAACAGCAGGCGATTCAGCAGATTTTCATCTCGTCTGTTTCAGATTGGGAGCGGAAGTCTACGGCTTGAATATAATGCAGATAAAAGAGATTATCAGGCACCAGAAGATTACACCTGTGCCGAAGGCGCCTTGCTTTATTGCCGGTGTAATAAATTTAAGGGGCATGGTGATACCGGTCATGGATTTAAGAAAGAGATTTGAGCTGCCTGCAGATGTTAATCCCAGAACCATGATTATTATTGCGCAGATAGAAAGGCGAATTGTAGGTCTTGTTGTGGATGATGTTACAGATATCATTACTTTGCCGGCAGCAGTCATTTTGCCGCCGCCAGGGATGGTAAAGGGGATAGAGGCCGAATATCTCGGCGGTATGGCAGATATTAAAGGCCGCACTAAGCGCGATGGGGAGCTGCTTTTCATAATAGCCCTGGATAGGCTGCTCACCGCAGAAGAGAAGGGCTCTTTGGATGCGCCGCTGTAAAAAGACAGGCAATAGGCAAGAGGCTATAGGTAATACAACAATCAAAAAGCTATAGCCTATAGCCCATTGCCCATAGCCTGTATTCGAAAAAGGAGGACTGCTAATGAATATCCATCACCTGAAGGTAAAATTTTATCTCGGTTTTCTGGCATTGCTTGTTATGATCGGCATAGGAACCTATGTGCATTACCATAGTTTAAAAGAGGTAAACAATTCCCTTCAGGAGATGTATGACGAGCATTATACCACCTCTATGCTGGCGGCAGCCCAGAAGGCGAGGCTTTCTGATGTAAGGGCGCAGCTCGTCGCCATGACCGGAGAGACGGATAAAGATAAAAAGGATACATACCATGCGAGGATTAAAGAACTGAGCAAGGAGATTGATGATGCCTTTGCCAGATGGTTTGAAGAGGCTAAAGAGGTCAGAGATGAAAAGAGGAATATCCTTAAAGAGCTTCAAACCACATGGAATGACTTCAGAACCACGAGAGATACCCAGATTATACCCTTTATCTACGAAGGTAAGATTCAGGAGGCAAAGGCCCTCGCCCTGGGCATACAGGCTGAACGGTATAAGAAGATGACGAGCCTTGCCGACGAGCTGGTGAAGATGGAAGAGCGAGAGGCGAAGGCGCTGATAGATATTTCCAGAGAGGCATTCAGGAAACTTATTTTCATCACTATTGTGGCGAGCCTTATTACCGTGCTTATCTATCTCACGGTTTCCTATTATTTCATGCGCAAGGATTTTTCCACGCCTCTGGCTAAACTCTCAGAGCATGCAAGGCATATGGCGGAAGGCGATATCTCAAGGGAGATAGAGGTTGAGGCCAGAAGCGAGATTGGAGATTACAGCAAGGCTATGAATGAGGCAGTCAAGGGGATGAAGGGCATCATCCTCAAGACCAAAGGACTCACGGTGAATGTGGATACAGCGGCAAAAAGGATCGGAGATGGCGCAGCCAGCATAAAAAGGGGATCGGAGGACCAGGCCATAGCCATGACAGATGTTTCATCGTCAGTAGAAGAGCTTCATAAGATAGCGCAGGACATTGCTCAGGGCATGGAGCGGCTTTTAAAGTTCTCAGAGGAGATATCATCGTCTATTCTGCAGATGGCCGCGTCTATTGAAGAGATTGATGAAAATATAGCTGACCTGGCGGTTACGGTAGGCGATACATCCAGCTCCATAGAAGAGATATCCGGCTCTCTGAAAGAGGTGGCTGATGGCATTGATAATATATCAAAGGGCGCAGATGAGACAGCCTCATCCCTTGTAGAGATAGACGCATCTGCAAAGGAGATAGAAAGCCATGCCAGACAAAGCGTTGAACTTTCCAATGAGGTGGCGAAGGAAGGCGAGCGGGGGGTAAAGTCAGTGGAGCTTACCCATGCAGGCATGGAAAAGATAAAGGAGTCGGTCGGCAGCATTGCAATGGTCATAGAGGAGCTCGGCCAGAGGTCAAAGGAGATAGGAAAGATAGTGAATGTGATTGATGATGTGGCAATGGAAACCAACCTGCTGGCGCTCAATGCGACAATCCTTGCGGCCCAGGCAGGGGAGCACGGCAAGGGGTTCAGCGTGGTGGCCGACGAGATAAGGGAATTGTCGGAGAGAACCGCCGCCTCAACCAGAGAAATTACCGGCATCGTAACAGGGATTCAGGGACAGATAGAGAGATCGGTGGCGTCAGTGGAAGAGGGGATGGCAAAGGTTTTTGAGGGGGAGAAACTTTCTACCGAGACCATTTCTGTGCTGAAAGGGATTATGGATAGATTCAAGGCGCTCCAGAGCATGAGTCTTGAGATTGCAAAGGCGACCCAGGAGCAGGCCAGCGGAAGCAAGCAGGTTACACAGAATATAGAGGGCATTACCAACACTATCCACCAGATGGCCAGGGCAACGCAGGAGCAGTCCCAGGGCGCCGGCCAGATAGTTAAGTCTGTTGAAAATATGAGAGAGCTGGTGTCGCAGATAAAGAAGGCGACCGCTGAACAGTCAGAGGGGAGCAAGGTGATTGCGTCCAACACCGAAAAGATGATGAAATCCGTTCAGGAGATAACGACAGTCTCTTCGGGTCAGGAAGGAGAGAGCCAGCGGATATCCGCCGCTGTTGTGGAGACCACGACCAGCGCAGCCAGCGGCATGGGAAACGCCAGCATGTTGGAAGAAATGGTTGGGATGCTGAAAAATGAGCTGGATACCTTAAGGCAGGGGATGGAGCGGTTTAAGCTGGACAGGGTCTCTATGCTTATGGTAGACCTCAATACCATAAATGAGGTAAGGTCTCTGTTGATGGCTATGACAGAAGAAACGGATAAACAAAAGATGGATATGTATGCGCATAAAATAAAGGATTTAACTCGTAGCATTGACGGAAACCTTGCGGAACTTCTTGCAGGCAGCCAAGGCGAGAAGATGGTTGAAACTATTAAGGAGCTTAAGTCAATATGGGATGAATTCAAACATACAAGAGATACCCAGATTATACCGTTTATATACGAAGACAAGATAAAGGAAGCCAAGGAGCTTGCATTAGGAATACAGGCAGAGAGATATAAAAAGATGACAGCCTTGCTGAATCTGGAGTTGTAAGTTGTAAGTTAACTTAAATCCGTCAACTTTCAACTGCCTAAAGGTTTGTTGAGCTACAGGAAAAATCATTATAAAAATTCATAATTCTACAAAATGCGCAGAAAAATATCAAAGTTTTTCCTGTGTCGTAAATTTTTCCAGAATTCTCAGTTGCAAAGTCGCTGTTTGAAAAAATCACCATCTGCCACCTACTCATT
>JACQEJ010000067.1 GCA_016200645.1 Deltaproteobacteria bacterium
AGCGAACAAAAAGGCATACGCCCCGCATTGATTATCCAGAACGATACAGGCAATCAATACGCCTCAACCACAATCATTGCGGCAATCACTACCACCTTAAAAAAGTATCCTGTAACAGTAATCATAGATAAAGGGAAAAGCAGTTTAAAAGAGCAATCAATGGTAAATCTTGCGCAGGTTCTTACAATAGACAAAGAAAGGCTTATCAAAAAATTGGGGCAATTAGGGACAGACAAAATGCACGAGATTGATGAAGCAATAAAGATAAGTCTGGAAGTAGTGTAGCATCCTGCAAAACCCCTCTCCCTCCTGAACTCAGAAAAGAGGCGGCAGGAGAAATGCCCCTCTACTCCCACAGCAAATTATCCCTTACGAAACCCACTCCATAACAGCCGTTGATAAAAACTCCTCAATAGAAATGCCGGAACTGCCGACCAGCAGTTTCTTTTGCGGTTTAAAGATGGAAGAAAATGCCTCCATTCCTGCGAGGGTATCTTTACTGCGGCCGCTTTTTACTTCTATTGCAGCAATGGTTTTGCCCAGACGCAGGACAAAGTCCACATCCTTGCCCCTTTCACGCCAGTAAAACACCTCTGCCTTTGTGCCGATTGTGCCATTAACCAAATGAGCGCCAACAGCCGTTTCTGTTAGTCTGCCCCAAAAGTCCCGGTTAGTCATGGCTGTGCTAAAAGACATATTAGACTGGGCGCATATCAGAGCTGTATTCAGCGCCTGCAACTTCGGGCTTGGTCCACGCTGTTTAATCTGTTTTCCGGCAAATTTCTGCAAGCCTGTCAACATGCCGGCGCCTGCGAGCAGTTCCAGATAATGCGCAAGGGTGGTGGTATTGCCAGCATCCTGCAATTGTCCCAGCATCTTTTGATAAGACAGGATTTGGCCCGAATAGTTACAGCCTAAAAAAAACAGCCTCCTGAGCAGCGCCGGCTTATCCACGCGGGTCATAAGAAGAATATCTCTTGAGATAGTAGTTTCAATCAGCGAGTCAATGATATAGCGCGACCAGCGCGCCTCATCATTTATTATATAATGGACCCCAATTTTAAGACAGAGCAACTTAGTGGTAAAATAGCCTGCCGAAACTAAGGAGGTGAGGCAGGATGAGTAAAAACAACAGAAACCACGATGG
>JACQEJ010000068.1 GCA_016200645.1 Deltaproteobacteria bacterium
GAATGTAAATCCGTTGCGGCATACAATTTCATAAGGCGCCTCCTGGGGTTGGATTGGAATTCTTTCCCCAAGCATATCAAGAATCTTTTGTTCTTGGTATGCAGGGGAGGTGCCTTTTATATGATTATCAGATTTATTTAAGCATTGCTTCAAAATCTTTGGGTCTTATAATTTTTGTATTATGGAATGAACCTAATACAAGAATGTCCTCATCTCCTGTAATAAGGTAATCGGCTTCCCCTTCCAATGCCACTTCAAGCAGAAAGTTATCTTTCTTATCCCTGCAAACATCAACCTTTTCACTTGGCAAAACTACTATTGCATAGCTGTCAAGAAGCGAAAAGAGTTCTTTGATTCTTTTGGCGGTAAAAATGTTTTTAAATTTGGGGCGGCCTGAAACTTCACTTAGTTCTTTAAGCATCTCATCCGATACAACAACCTTTATCTCTTTCAAAATGAGTTTCTTATCTATATCCTGCAAAAGGCTTCCAAGCAAATAACTGATCCATATATTTGTATCAATTACGATTTTCATACCGCCTTTGCCTGACAGATTCTACCTCTCCGGTAATCTCCTCTATTGTTATAGGATATTTTCGGGCAGACTCCCTAAACTCTTTCAGAAGACTTTTAAACCTCGCTGCAAAGAGTTCTTTTTCCAGCATTGTCAATATCTCTATCTTTTTTGCCGATGGCAAACTTTTAACTGCCTTTTTAATTTCATTTAAACCTGAATCTGATGTTTTTAGCATAACAACACCTCCTTCAAATCATGGCAGATTGCTCAGGATTGCTCAGATGCTCAGGGACAGATTGCTCAGGGACGCTTCCCCCATTTTTTTATCACATCCATTCAACCTTAACCTTATCCCTCAACTTCTTAAATTCCTTGTCTCCTGTAAGCAAAGGATAATCCATGTTTGTTGCAAGGACAGCGGCAAAACAATCGCCAAAGGCGTTAGGCCGGCCAATATAGTTGAAAACCTGTTGGATTTATCCGGTCATGTGTTGGGGTCGGCTGAGCTTCCCGCTTATATCTGCTCAGCATGTGCAGCCTTTTCCTGCTTTACCCTCTCATGCAGCCAAACCTTTATCAACGCCCCGCGATCAACACCGATCGCTTCGCGGATTGTGTCAATGTCGTTAACCAGTGATTCCGCAACATCCAGTGTAAGGCGCACTTTTTTCCCATGACGTATAACCTTTGCCTTAGACATGTCAATAATGTCATGGATATCTTCACCGGAGTCAAAGCGACGATCAAATTCAGCGCTGCTTTTAGCCGTTTTTTTCATATAGTTCTACCTCCTTTTTTCTTGCCCGCCTGACCGAAATGATACGGATCGCTTCATTGCGAATGGTGTAAATTGAGATCCATATCTTCTTTTGGAGCTTGCCGATCACGATCCATCTGTCTTCTAGGGGATATGGCGCATGGATTTCAATGCGGTTTTCATCCAGCCACAACTCTTTTGCCGTATCAAAGTCGATGCCGTGTTTAGATTTGTTTGAACTGCTCTTGTCGGAATCCCATTCAAACTTCATGATGTTATTATACATATTTTGTCCAGATTTGCAACATTTACTTGTTATGAAACGCCAAGGTGCAGATCAACCTTAACCTTATTCCTCAGCTTCTTAAATTTCTTGTCTCCTGTAAGCAAAGGATAATCCATGTTTATGAGGAAATAATCGGGTTCGGGTTCGCATTTTCGGTATGCCTTCACTTCAATTTGAACGCATTGAACAGAGAAAGAATACTGAGCCTCATAGCCCCAATATCCGTCTCGAAATATAATCCACGTCCTGCATTGTGCTTGCTTTTACTTCTCCCCATTTCTCTGAAAATCTTTGAACGGACACGGATTTTACCTGATCGCACCTGATGATAGAAGCATGTTTAACGCCGCCTTCCGGCGGAGAGAGCAGGATATGAAGCCGGAAAGGTTTTTCCAGACCTCGCCCCTCTTCGGAGCTCTCTTATCGGTCAATGCCGTCTCCTAAAGCGCCCTCAAAGGTTTTTCTGGCCTTTGTCTCTCCCTTGCCACGCTTAGCGCGGCCTTGCCGGCGCAGCGGAAATCTTCCTTCCCCCGATCATGCTCCTTTGCAGGCAGTCTATCACCTTTTCAGCAGAATCTCTTGGCACCTCAACAAAGGTAAACTTTTCCATTATCTTGATATTGCCGATGACCTTGCCGCTTAGCCCTGTCTTTTCCGCAATAAGTTTAACCAAATCCCCCGGCCTTATCCGCTGCTCTCTGCCGACTGTTATGAAAAGCCTCGCCATGCCGGGAGAGGCGCCTGTTTCATTAAGAGACGGCTCGCCTCCTCTTGTCTCTGCTTCCGCGCCGAATCCTTCAAGCTGGAATTTTAAAAGCGCTGCTGCAACCTCTATGGGCTGAAGACCGTCTGAAAGTTTTTCAGTCATAGCAAGATATGCGTCAAAACGTTTATCATCAACAAACTCCTGAATTCTTTCTTTCAGACGCTCAACCCGCACCTCCTGAATCTCCTGCACTGACGGCAGTTTGCCTCTTTTGATTTTTGTCTTTGCAACCTGCTGGATAAGCCGAAGCTGTCTATCTTCACGAGGGGTGACAAATGTTATGGCAACTCCTTCCCTTCCTGCCCGGCCTGTCCTGCCTATTCTGTGAACATAAGATTCGGGATTCTGGGGAATGCTGTAGTTTATCACATGCGTAATCTTGCTTATATCAAGGCCTCTCGCAGCCACATCTGTTGCCACAAGAACATCTATCCTGCTTTCGCGGAATTTTTTCATTACCGCCTCTCGCTGGGATTGGCTGAAGTCGCCGTGGATGGCCTCTGCCTCATATCCCCTGAGTTTTAAATCCGCCGCAACATCATCAACCTCTTTTTTGGTATGGCAGAATACAAGAAACAGGTCTGAATCCTCCACATCTATGAGCCTGCAAAGGGCGTCTGTTTTTTCCGACTGACGCACCTCGTAAAATATCTGATTTATCTTAGGAGCGGTAAGCATGTCCTTTGCAATAGTCACCCTCTCAGGGCTTCGCATATAACGGTTTGCTATTTTGAGTATCGCATCCGGCATTGTGGCTGAAAATAAAAGCGTCTGCCGCTCTTTCGGGGTTTCCTTGAGTATGGTGGTAATGTCGTCAACAAAACCCATGTCCAGCATCTCGTCCGCCTCATCAAGCACAACAATTTTTATATAATTGAGCCTGAGCGTCTTTCTCTCTATGTGGTCAATAACCCTGCC
>JACQEJ010000069.1 GCA_016200645.1 Deltaproteobacteria bacterium
CGTGTACAAAAACGACGGCTGTTTTTCCAACACAACTTTGCGAGGAAGAGCCTCGCAGAATTCTCAGTCTTTATAAGGGCTTCAAACGCTTTTATATCCATGACACCATTCTAATTTGGTGTCAGATCTTTTACAATCACCGTACCGATATCTATTGTTTTTTTAAACTCTTTTATGGCATCGGTAAAATTCCCCATTTTAAAATATGCAAGGGCGAGATTATAATGAGTCTCTTCAAACGAGGGGTCTAAATCTATTGATACCCTAAGAACATCAACCGCTTTTTGATACAGCCCTATGCTTATGTAAACTTGCCCACCGTTGTTGTACCCTCTGGCTTTGAGCGGCGATTTTTTCATCACATCCTGCCACAAGGTCATTTCGTTCACCCATACAATATTTCTCTCCAAGGCAGTAATAATAAGGATGAGGTTTATTGCAATAAAAAATATCGATGCGTATTTTGATGACATAAGATATTGGCAGCAATCTCCCCCTTTACCCCCTACACTGTCCCCTTTTGGAGGGTCTCAGTATATCTCCTGCTGCCTCTATAGGCAGTTACTTTTTTAAAGAAATTTTATATATATCATAATTTTTAAATTTTGTCACTGTCGTATTTTTCTACCTCTTTATCCAGAGTTTTGGCAATACGACTGACGGTTGATGCGCTTATGCTTTCCCCTATCATAGGGGCTAATACCTTTGCCGCCTTCCGGGTGGACAACCCCAAGACAAAGCAGGCCAGTATTACCTTGTCTATTGAACGGTGTCTTCTCTTGTAGGCATCCAATACGGACGGATAGAACCCTTTGTTTCTTGTCCGAGGCACTTCTAATATCAAATCGCCTATTTTTTGAGCGCCTCCTTTGCCTTGAGTTTGAATTCTCCTTCCCACTGAAAACTATTGACTTCTTTTAATGCACGATTTACCCCCACACCAAAGATTTTGGTGTGGGGGTTTACATTTCTTACTGTTGCTCTGTGCAACATAGGGTGTATTCCTCCTTCCTTTTATCTTGCTGATAATTGAGGAGAATACACCCTCTTTTTTTATACTTCAATGTTTTTACACAGGGAAGAATACATTACCTTTCACTTTTTTTTGTCGCAAAGCCGGTTCATTTTTGATAGGATGCTTATGGATGAGCGAGGCGAATTATGAAAAAAGAACCATTGAGGTATTTAGAGAATGCGAAGGAAATATTAAACAAGTCTGCGATTGAGAATAACCGGTATGCAGACGCTAAATATGTAAAATCTGCATGTGGTGTCGCCTATCTTGGAGTATTAGAGGCTATCAATGAGGTCTTATTGGAAAAAGGGGTTTCAAAAAAGGAACTGCCAAAGAAGGTAGAGGAGTATAGAAAGGCTTTACAGAAATATGTATCTGTTCATAACGGCAAACTGTTAAAAGAGTTTGATGATATCTATGATGAATTACATATTGCAGGATATTACAGAGGACTTTTGCACCGCACTAATATTGTTAAGGATGCGATAAAAGCGGCAAAAGATTTTATCGGTAAACTGCATTAAAGACAGGCTATGGGCGAGAGGCGATAGGCAATGGGCAAAAAAGGGGAAGGTTTATTCAACCTTCCCCTTTTTTATTTGTTTGTATGGTTTCTGTAGCTCAAACCTTCAGGCTTCGGTGTGACCCTTCGACCCTTTAATTGTTTATTTAGATATTTCTATTGAGCGCTAGGCAGTCTGTGTGGTATAGTCCTGCATATGGAAAAGATAAAAGAAATTGCTGAAGGCTATGGATGCGTCCTTGTTTATCTCTTCGGCTCCCAGGCTCAAAAAGGCATGGCATACCTTAATGGCGGGGATGTTGTCTATGACAACCTCTCTGACCTTGACATAGCCGTTGCCTTTGAAACTGCCCCTGACGACATTGACACTTACGAGTGTCTTTATAAGGAATTTTCAGAACTTTTTGAACCCTTTGACATAGACCTTGTGTTTATCCATGAGGTTGATACCGTTTTTTGTTACGAGATAATCAAAGGTATAAGGATATACGAAAAAAGTGAAGAAGCGGCAGACCGGTTTGAAGAAGATGCGCTTAAAAGGGCAGCCGACCTGTATTTCAAGAAGAAGGTGTTTGACAAGGAAGTCATGGAGGCAATAGAGGATGGTTATTTCCAGTTTGAATACAACCCGAATTCTTGATGTTATCAGGTTTATAGAGAACTGTATTACAGAGCTCAAACCATTTTCCGAGATGTCTGAAGAGATGTTCCTTTCGGACAGGAAAAACCCGCCGTATGTGGAGAGTTACTTAAGAAGGGGGCTTGAAGCGGTTTTTGACACAGGGAGGCACATCCTGGCAAAGACATCAGGATTTAAAGAGATAGAATACAAGTCCATAGCAAAGGAACTTGGAAACAAAGGGATTATAAGCCAGGCGCTCTCGGATATCCTTTACAAGATGGCAGGCTACAGAAACAGGATGGTGCATTTTTACAGAGAGGTAACACCGCATGAACTCTATCAGATCATAACCGGCCACCTTGGCGACCTGGAGAGATTTAATAAAGAGATAGTCGCCTTTGTAAAGAAATATGAAGAAACCCACACGAGCCTTACAAAACCGTAAGTTGTAAGTCGTGAGTTGTAAGTTGTAAGTGAATTAAAAATCCCGAAGGGATGAAATGATTATAGTCTAAAAAAGGGGAAGGTTGAAAAAACCTTCCCCTTTTTTATTTGCAAATCCATATTGTTTTTTGATAAAACTATTAACATGACATGTCGCCGAAAATACGGCATTGCAATCCTTTCGTCATTTATAGCCCTTAGCGTCTTGTTTTTCTCCGCTGCCAATGCCGAGCCAATACCTGTCCGTTTGAGATACCTGTTCGGGTTTAATGCGAAGACCAGCGGCGCGCCCCTCGGCTGGGTTGACCGAATTCTGGTTGATGATGACAGAAGCGAGGTTTATCTCCTGGATAACGGCAATAAGAGGATTGTGATAACCGACACCGATGGAGTATTCCTGTATGCGTTCAATCATGCCGACGCAGGGATTAAGGACACGCCCAGGGATATAGCGCTGGATCCGCAAAAAGGCGACATCTATATTGCCGAGGCTAAAAGGATAGTTGTCGCCAGCTACAGGGGTATGTTTAAGAGGGTGGTTGACCTGTCTAACATTCCGGACAGCAAGAAACTGGATATCCAATCCATTTTCATAACATCCGTCAACCTGTCTGCCTCAGCGCAGGCAGGGGAGAATCTCATCTATATTGGAGACGGCGGAAAGCAGCGAGTAGTGGTTATCTCCACTGACGGCAAATTTATCCATGAGTTTGGAAAAAAGGAAGGGATTGAGAATAATGTCAAATCCTTGTATGTAAATGAAAAGGGGATCACCTTTGTAGACCCTGCGGCTTTCGGGGTCTTTCATTTCAGCCCGGAAGGAAAATTCCAATCAAGATTTGGAGCGGTCTCCAGTCTTTTTGGAGGATTCAGCATGCCTGTCGGCATGGCAGTGGATGATAAAAAAGAGCGGATTCTTGTGGTTGACACAAACAGGATGATGGTTATTGTCTTTGACTGGAACGGCGCTCCTCTTTTTGAATTTGGCGGGCCAAATATGTTTTTGTGGCCCAGGTCTGTGGCGGTAAGCAGCAAGTACGGTCGTATTTATGTGGCTGACAACACAGGGATTATCAGGGTCTTTGAGGCGATAGAAGAACCCCCGCAGCCGGTTGCCGAGGCCAAACCGGAGCCCGCCCCGCCTCCGCCGGCGCCCGAGCCTCCAAAGGATGAGGTGTCAAAGATGGTGGAAGAGGAGCAGAGGTTATTGCCGGTATTTTTTGCAGTTGACAGTTGGAAATTGAAAGAGGCGGATAAGGCAATTCTCAATAAAGACACCGAATGGCTCAAGAAAAATCCGAAGGTAAAAATCAATGTGCGGGGTTACGCGGATGAACGCGGGAGCGATGCGTATAATCTCAACCTTTCCGGAAAGAGGGCAAAGGCGGTAATGGACTATCTTATAAAGCAGGGCGTAGACCATGAGAGGCTGAAGTTTGCAGGTTTCGGAAGGGTTATATCAACGGATAAGAGCGAAGAGGCCATGCGGCGGAACAGACGGGTGGATTTCCTGGTGGTGAAAACAATTGAACCCGCCGCGGAATAAAATGCCGCATATCCCGCGCCGCATATCGCACACCGCATTCATTCTCATGACCCTCCTCCTTTCCACAACAGCATTTCAAAGAACCGGTATTTATAAAGATGATTTCAGTCTATGGATGGACGCTGCAGGCAAATCACCTTTCAAGGCCAGACCGCATAACAATCTAGGCAGGGCGTATGAAGGCGCGGGAAAGATCGGGGATGCAGCGAGGGAATATCTGCTTAGTGTCCGGATTATGCCCGGGTATGCGCCTGGCCGCAGCAATCTGGCCGGTGTTTATATGAAGCAGGGCCTGCTGGATGACGCGGAAAGGGAGCTCAGGCAGGCGATAGCCCTGAGTCCAATGCCTTTTGAAGACCTTCATAGAAGGCTCGGTTTTGTGTACATGAGAAAAGGCCTTATGGATGACGCCATGAGGGAGTTTGAAAAGGCCATAGCCCTGATACCGGACCATCCTGACGCCAGACATAAGATCGCGATTATTTACACGGAAGAAGGATTTTCTTATACGGACAAAGGCGATTTCTCCCGCGCCCTCATATTGCACAGGCTTGCGGTTTCTCTTGATGCGCATTACGCCGATGCCCACTACGGTCTTGGTTTGGATTATGAAGCAATAGGGGAAAAAGAACATGCCATAAGGCATTGGGAGGAATACCTCAGATTGACGCCGCCGGATGAGCCGTTCAGGAAGGACGCAGCGAGGCATCTGGAAAGGCTGATGCAATGATTTTTTGCAGCTTGATTTATCGGCGTATTTTAAAAGCGCCCGACCCATTGCGCTGCAATAGGCGCCCCGATTGGGCAGCTGCAAATTTAACCCAATTTAATGCGTTTGTATTAGATAATTTCCGTAGAATATCTTATGCAATTAAAATCCGGACAATTATTTTTTATAGCGGCAGCTATATTCCTTTCCATTGCCGCATTCCAGAGAAATAGTGTGTGGCAGACTGAAATCAGCGTCTGGCAGGATGCGCGGGACAAGGCATTGTATAAGGTGAGACCCCACAACAATCTCGGGAATGCCTTACGAGACGATGCAAACCTCCCAGAGAAGGCTATATTAGAGTATACGATGGCAATAGCGCTTGCGCCAGGAGAAGTTCCGCCACGTCACAATATTGCAGTCGCCTACCTCATGCTCGCGAAGTATGATGAGGCAGAAAGAGAGCTGCTCATGGGGATAAGGTTAATGCCCAACAACCCGGTCCTCCACGCAAATCTGGGTTTTGTCTATCTAAAAAAGGGGATGTGGAACAGGGCCGGAGATGAATTTACCACAGCCCTTATACTGCGTCCCGATTATCAGATGGCAAGGGATAATCTTTTATGGATAGAGAGAATGGCGCCTGGCGCTCGGGGGAATTGACAGAAGTATGGCAGGCTTTGCCCGCCATAAAAATTGGGTTCTTTCGTATTTTACCCCCACACCAAAGAGAAACATTTTGGTGTGGGGGCATGCCTCTCCCAATGAGTTTTTTTAAGTAAAATCAACTTTTTTACGAAAGAACCAAAAATTGCGGCAAAACAAAATGGCGGGCATAGCCCGCCCAGCTTATGTCATTAAAAACCAATTTAATATTTTTCATTGCAGCCGCCGCCATCCTCTCTTTTGTTGCATTTCAGAGAAACCTTGTGTTTATAAATGAGATGATGCTGTGGCAGGATGCACGGGATAAATCTCCATTTAAGGCTAGACCGCATACAAATCTTGGCGCTGCATTGAAAAGTAAATGGCTGATAAAGGATGCGGAAAGGGAATTCAAAATAGCTGTCGGCATTGACCCGACTGACCACGACAGCGCTATCAATCTGGCTGATATCTTCAGGCTGCATGATCAGCTCAAAGGCGCTGAAGCAATGCTCGCCGCCCTTATTCGCCGGTATCCCACATCCCCTTATGGCCATAACAATCTGGGCAATGTCTATGGGGATATGAGACGGTATGACGATGCCGTCCGGGAATATGGCATTGCCTTGAAATTGAAACCATTTTTTCCGGACGCGCACAACAATATGGCAGTGATATACAAAAGAGAGGGAAGGACAAACGATGCCCTCAAAGAGGCAGTGCAGGCTGTGAGCATGATACCCGATAATCCGATTTACAGGAATAACCTTGCCCTCGTTTTGATAGATATGGGCAAATTCAGAGAGGCCCTCGATGAACTCAAGATTGTTGAGCGGATAGCCCCTGAATATCCTGATATCTATGAGCGGATGGCAAGGTTATATGATGAGACAAATGATATCGCCGAAGCGATATCCGCTGCCCGGAAGGCTGTATCAAGAAACCCCGAAGATTTTAAAGCGCATGTGAGTTTGGGCAACATCTACAAGAAGGCAAATCCGGAGATGGCAATAAAAGAATACGAAAAGGCCCTTGAGATAAACCCTGCCTGCGCCGAGGCGCATTACAATCTGGCCGTGACCATGGAAGAGACAGGAAGACAAGCGGAGGCAGCAAGGCATTACAAGATGTTTATTGAAAATGCGCCGCAAGAATTAAAAGGGCTGGCTAAAAAGGTGAAGGCGCATTTAGAGGGGAGGTAGCCTTTCCTTACACCTTTTCCCCGACCCTCTCCCCAAGCAGCCCCGTTGGCCGGAATATCAAAACCAGTATCAATATCAGAAACGCAAACACATCTTTGTATTCGCCGGATATGTAGCCGGCGCCCAGGCCTTCCACAAGGCCGAGCAGCAGGCCGCCGAGCATGGCGCCCGGGATGTTGCCGATGCCGCCAAGCACCGCTGCGGTAAATGCCTTGATGCCCGCGCTGTAGCCGATAAAGAAATTCACGGAGCCGTAATACATGGCGACCATCACGCCTGCCGCAGCGGCAAGGATTGAACCTATTACGAATGTCCCTGCTATGACGCTATCTACATTTATGCCCACCAGGCTTGCCATCCTGCTGTCCTGGCTGGTTGCGCGCATGGCCTTGCCGAGTCTTGTCTTTTTTATAAAGATATGAAGCGCGGCCATAAGGATAAATGACGCCGCAAGGATGAATATCTGCAAATAGCTTATGCTTGCGTTGAGTATTTCTATTCCTGTTGAAGGGATGATATGCGGGAAAACCTTGTCAACCGTGCCTTGCGTGAGCATCACATAATTTTGCAAAAATATGGACATGCCGATTGCTGAGATTAACGGCGCAAGCCTGTGCGCGTGGCGGAGCGGTCTGTATGCAATCCTTTCCATGGTCAGACCATAAGCGCCGCAAAAAAGGCCGGAAATGATAAAAACCAATAATATGGCTAATGGAAGGTTTGCAGAAGTCAAGCCTGCTGAGGTCAGAACGCCAAGCGTAATTATGGCCATGTATGCGCCGAGCATATAAATCTCGCCGTGTGCAAAGTTTATAAGCTGGAGAATACCATAGACCATCGTATATCCCAACGCAATCAGGGCATATACGCTGCCGAGGGTGAGGCCGTTTATGAGTTGCTGTGTAAACATAGTTATGAGTTGGGA
>JACQEJ010000077.1 GCA_016200645.1 Deltaproteobacteria bacterium
TCCTTGTTATACTGCATGAACACCAGATTCCAGATTTCCAGAAACCGGTCGCAGTCGCACCCCACCGCGCAATCCGGCCTGCCGCAGCCAACATCTTTTCCCTGGTCTATGATAATCTCGGAACACGGTCCGCATGGTCCAACATCCCCCATTGCCCAGAAATTATCCTTTTCTCCGAGCCGGACAATCCGTTCTTTTGCAATGCCGATCTTCTTTGCCCAAATATCCGCTGCCTCGTCATCCTCCTGAAACACCGTAACCCAGAGGTCTCTGGAGGGAATGCCCATCTCCTTAGCGATAAATTCCCAGGCAAATGCAATGGCATTTTCTTTGAAATAATCCCCGAAAGAAAAATTTCCCAGCATCTCGAAAAAGGTGTGATGCCGGCCCGTGTGTCCCACATTTTCCAGATCATTGTGCTTGCCGCCGGCCCTCATGCATTTCTGGCTGGATGCGGCGCGCCTGTAATCCCTCTTTTCCTCGCCGAGGAAAACGCCCTTGAACTGCACCATGCCAGCATTGGTGAATAATAAAGTAGGGTCTCCTTTAGGTATAAGCGGAGAGGAGGGGATTATGGTATGCCCATTTTTTTTGAAATATTCCAGAAAAGTTTTTCTTATTTCATTGGCTTTCATCTATTTCTAACTCTCCCCAATATTCTTTCATCACAGAAATAATGATTGATGTTGAAAATCCCTTTGCCTGAAGATGCCGGAATGCCTTTTGTCTTTCCTGTCCCCATGTCCTCTTGCCCCCTTGCCCTTTGCTTTTAATCCATTTTTTAATGGCTATTTCCGCTGTATTAAATTCGGATGCGTCTTCATTGTTGGATATCCGTTTGATTATTTCTTCTGATATGCCTTTCTGCTTTAGGTCGTGGATTACCCTGTTTCTCCCCCATAGGCGGGATTTTATCTTTGAGTCTGCCCGCTGCTTTGCAAATACCTCATCATTAAGATAGCCAAGCTCAAGCAGGCAGTTTATGGTTTTTTTAATCGCATCTTTGCCAATATCTTTTCCTTTGAGTTTTAGCTCAACCTCCCTGATGCTTCTTGGCGCGCGGGAGAGGTATTTCAGGGCGATGGTTTTGGCAGCATGAATATCATTGTTCATAGCTTGGAATAGCTCATAGCTGTTAGCTCATGGCTCATAGTAGTTATTCCAAATCGCAATCAAGATGACACTATTATTATGATGTCATTCCCGCAGTCTTTAAGCGGGAATATGGTTTCGATTGAAAACATATCCCCGATAAAAGCATTCGGGGATGACAACTTGAACGCAAATTGGAATTACTATCAGCTATCAGCTATGAGCTAACAGCTATCTAAAACCTTTCTATCTCTATTTTGGGCTCTTCTTTTTTGCCTTGAGCCTCTTTAGGTTTTTCAAATTCCTTCCACCCTTCATCGCTGGTTCCGCTTACACCCTTAACCCTCAAGGCAAAGTCATCAGGATTGCTTGATTGCGCCAATGCCTCTTCGTAAGTAATAAAGCCTTTGTTCATAAGCGCCATGATGGACTGGTCAAAGGTCTGCATGCCGTAGGTAGTGTGGCCTTTGGCAATGGCGTCTGAAATCTCTTTAGTCTTTTCCTTATCCTCTATGCACTCCCTTATTCTGGCTGTAGATACCATTATCTCTGCCGCAGGAACCCTTCCCTTGCCGTCCTTGGTCTGGATAAGCCTCTGAGATATAATCCCTTTTATGACTCCGGCAAGCTGTATCCTTATCTGTTTTTGCTGATAAGGCGGGAATACCGCAACAATCCGGTTTATGGTTTCCATGGCGTCTATTGTGTGGAGCGTTGAGAAGACCAGATGGCCTGTTTCTGCGGCAGTGAGCGCTATCTCTACGGTTTCCATATCCCGCATCTCGCCCACCATTATAATATCAGGGTCCTGCCTGAGCGCGCCGCGGAGCGCCTCTGCAAAGCTTCTGGTGTCAACGCCCAGTTCTCTCTGGTTTATTATGCTTTTCTTATCTCTATGTAAAAACTCAATTGGATCCTCTATTGTGATTATGTGGTATGTGCTGTGATTATTGATATAATCTATCATGGAGGCGATTGTGGTAGATTTTCCGCTGCCGGTGACGCCGGTGACTAGAACCAGCCCTCTTGCCTCGCCAACTATCTTTTCAAGCACCTTTGGGAGATGAAGCTCGTCAATAGAATTGATGAGCATTGGTATAACCCTGAAAACTATTCCGGTTGCGCCCCTCTGCTGAAATATGTTTATCCTGAACCTTCCAAGACCAGGCACGCTGTAGGATGTGTCAATCTGGTGCGCTGTTTTAAAGACTTCTTTTTGCTGGTCGTTCATGAGCCTCATGGCTATCTTGGCCACTTCATCAGGCGTAAGCCTTTCCTGATTTCTTATCGGCACAAGATTTCCGTATATCCTTAATATGGGAGGAAGGCCTGCCTTGAGGTGCACATCAGACGCCTTTTCCTTAACCGCAGCATTTAACACATCATGCAGCTCCATTTTTAAACCTCCTTCCTTCCTTTCACGATGTTAGACAGTTTTGCCTTTTCCTCTGTCTTTATCGGCAATGAGGTTTCCTTTTTAGCAGGGTTTATCCCAAAGCGCTGCAATATCTTATGTTCTATGGCAGAGGCTGTATCGCTGTGCTCTTTGAGATAAAGTCTGGCAGCCTCTCTGCCCTGGCCTATTCTGTCGCCATTATATGAAAACCATGCGCCGCTCTTTTCCACTATTGATGCTTGAACGCCAAGGTCAATGATATCGCCCTCTCTGGATATCCCTTCGTTATAAAGGATATCCAACTCAGCCTCCTTGAACGGCGGCGCCAGCTTGTTTTTTACCACCTTTACCCTTGTCCTGTTTCCGATAACATCTTCCCCTTGTTTAATGGCGCCGATTCTTCTTATATCCATTCTCACAGACGCATAGAATTTTAATGCATTGCCACCTGTGGTAGTTTCAGGATTCCCAAACATGATGCCTATCTTATGTCTTATCTGATTTATAAATATCATACAGGTTTTTGATTTGCTTATGGTTGATGTGAGCTTTCTGAGCGCCTGGCTCATAAGCCTTGCCTGAAGCCCCATATGCGCATCCCCCATATCGCCTTCAAGCTCGGCGCGAGGCACAAGCGCTGCTACTGAATCTATAACCAGAACATCCACGGCTCCGCTCCGTATCAAGACCTCTGCAATTTCCAATGCCTGCTCTCCTGTGTCAGGCTGGGATAAAAGCAGCTCGTCAACTTTCACACCAAGTTTCTTGGCATATCCCGTATCCAGCGCATGTTCCGCGTCTATGAATGCGGCAACCCCGCCTTTTTTTTGCGCCTCGGCTATAATATGCAAGGTGAGGGTGGTTTTCCCTGAAGATTCAGGCCCGAATATCTCTACAACCCTCCCTCTTGGAACGCCGCCGACACCCAGGGCTATATCAATTGCAGGCGAGCCTGTAGAGATTGCAGGCACATCGGCTGCCACAGCAGCCTCATTGCCAAGCCGCATTATGGAGCCTTTGCCAAATTGCTTTTCAATCTGGCCTATTGCCAGGTCAATTGCCTTTTCCTTATCTGTTGCTGTCATAGATGCCTCCTTTGTGATTGGTTGTCAAAAAAATTAAACCGCTTTTGCTATTTTACGCTTATTTAGTTTTTTGTATTTTACTGTCTTATCAAAAATTCTCAATTGTTTTTCTGTGCTTACGGCATTATATCCGGAACAATCTACTTCCGATGATTTAAGTCTTCTTTTAGATATTTCAATGTATTCCTTATTTATATCAATGCCGATAAATTTTCTTCCTAACTTTTTAGCCGCCACTAATGTAGTCCCGCTGCCGGCAAAAGGATCAAGAACAACCGCTTCATTTGAATAGGTTGTCAGGTTTATTATATATTCACAGAGACTTAACGGCTTTACAGTCCTATGCAAATTAAAATCTCCTTTTTCTTTTTTATCCGGCTTTGAAATCAAAAAACATTTGTCAACTATTTCATTTATCTTATTTGTTGAAACTACATTAGACGGAAACATTTCTTGACCGATTTTAACATTAGTATTTAACAAGCCGACATTATATTTTCTGAAATTCTCCAGAAATGTCCCATCTGGTTCTTTTTGCGCCATTACAATCGGTTCAAAACAAGATTTAATCTGAGGGGTTTTCCATCCGTTTAACTGCTTTATTAGGTCATCTCTGGTTTCTTTATCTTCATTCAATCTTTCAATAAAATGATTCAAGCTCATTGCCTTTGGCTGGTTTTGGGTGTATAGCCAGATAAAACAATCCCTTATTAAAAATCCTGCATCATCCATTGCAGAGACCATTCGATGATATAATCTTGGGCTGGAAAATGAAAAGAAAAACCCGCCCGGTTTCAAAGCCCTCAAGACTTCTTTTGCAACCTGATAATACCATTCATAAAATTTTTTCCCTTGCTCTTTGTCAAATTTCATCCCTGGTGGCAATGATTTTATAGTATGACAATAATCCGTAATTGAGCCTACTTTTCTTGCATTCCAAGCATTGTCCATCTTATCTAAAAAATATGGCGGGTCGGTTAAAACCAAATCAATGCTTTTGCTTTCTAACTTTGATAATATTTGCAAAGCATCTCCGTGGGTAATCTTATTCAAATACTCACCATTCACTTGGGTTTTCTCCTTTAAATTCATTGTAAAGAATTTTGTATATGCCTCGTTTTACTTTTTCATTGCACTTTTTAATCACCGCTGGTTTTGCAATCCCTCTAACCCTCCCTCTCTCATCAAATATCCAGAAACCTCTGTAGGCACGATTACATTTTTGACATTGCGGAATAATGTTGCCCTCCACTAATGGCTTGAACGGGTCGATATGTGCCTGTTGCAGTTTGGTAATAGTGCCAGACCAATGCAAATTTCGTTTGCCTTCTTCTGAACCGCAGGTAGCGCAGCAGTTTCCATATTGCTGTTTGATTTTTTCCCAATCACCACTTGATTCTATTCTGTGACCTTTGAAATTTGGATAAGGTCTTTCTAAAGTGATTAGACGATATTCTCCACTTTTCTTAACATGGACATTATCTCTACCGCCTGCTGAAATATACCATCCTGACTGCGCCCCTAAATGCCTTGCTTGTTGAACATCATTCGTTTCATGATAAAATTTTCTAATAAAGGCAGTTAAATCTTGTTTGGTTACAAGAACAGTGCTGGGATAAAACCTTGCAAGATAA
>JACQEJ010000078.1 GCA_016200645.1 Deltaproteobacteria bacterium
AACGATTGTGGGACAGCGGCTCAAACAGTCAGGAATGAGATGGACCGTCAAAGGCGCCAATGCGATTATCGCCCTGCGCTGCTGCCAGATCAGCGGCCGGTGGGAGGAGTTTTGGGGAAATCGGGCAACCGGGTGAGAAGTTTACCCACAAATTTGTCTCACACCCATGGGGGATTTTCTAGTTTGACATCTGTTCTATAAATGTTATCATTTTTTGAAAAAATATTTCTGGAGTTCATTCCCGTGTCTCTTTCTTCCAAAGATTTTCAGGCGGTTCTCGATACCGTGAATCTCATCTACTCGGTCGATGACCGGTCAGCCTTGTTCCGCGCCGTTTGTGAAAAACTTCAGAAAATCATTGGTCTCTACAGTGCCATTTTTATTCCGGCTGATCCGGCGGGGACTGAAGCTGAGACCGCGCGGCCATATTTCAACGGCTATGAGATATTTGATAACTCGGAGGGCGCAATGCTGATCTACCTTGATTATTACAGTACCCTTGATCCTTTTGTCACTGGCGGATGGTGGCAGACGCGAAACAGGGTTGCCCGCAATACCGATCTGGTTCCTGTCTCTATTTTGAGAGAGAGTGAGTTTGCCCGAGACTTTCTCCTCCCTTATGCCGGCATCTTTTATTGCCTGGGAACCGTATTGGCATCACAGGGGGACACCGTCGGCATTCTGGGGCTTCACCGACTTAAATCAGAGGGGGATTGGAGCGACCGGGATAAGGAGGTTTTCAGCCTCCTTGTCCCCCATCTGGCCAGAGCGATGCGGAATCTTGACATTATGGAGAGGAATAGCATCTTAACTGATCAAAGAAACGGAATCATCGTAATCGGAAAAGATGGAAAACTATTTTATATGAATGAAACGGCAAAACAGATCGTGGGGAAGATGCCTCTGGACAAGATTCCTGATCCGGGCATCGGTTACGGTCCGGTCTTTTTTAAAAGAAAAAGGAAGGGCTACCGTGTCCGGACCGTCCCGGCAGACACGCGGCAAAAGGGAAAAATGATCCTGTTAGAACGGTATCCGGCTAATCCTCAGATGAGCGTAAGGTCAACACGTTTGGGGCTGAGCACCCGCGAAGAAGAGGTTGCGGCGCTGGTCATTCAGGGATATACAAACCGTGAAATTGCGGAAAAGCTCTGTATTAGCGGATGGACAGTTAAAGACCATCTTTCAGAAATATTTGAAAAATGTAAGATTAACCGTAGAAGCCAGCTCGCTTCGACCCTCCTGCAGGTTCGTCAGTAATAATCCTTTTCCAAGTTGTTTCGGACTCTTTAAGTATAGGATGAGATGATAGATTCCGTTATTCCAGTTATGATTTCCCAGGGATAACTGTTTCTGATTCCATCCTGACTGAATAAGAAGAATGGTTGATTTACCTCCGTTCCATGAATTTTCGTATAAACGGACTCATTTTGCGAACGGTCGCAGGAATTTCCGGATTTTCATAGATGAATTCCATGAGGTTCTGCCGTACCATCCGGTCTGAGGGGAGCAATATCAGCGCTTGCTCCCAGGCGCTCTTTGCACCTGTGGCATCCCCCATGTCATATAGGGCGGTTCCAAGATTATTGTAGGTTTCATTCAGATGGAACCGGTCAGTGGAAGGATAGTGGGCAATCGCGGTTTCATAGGCTGTAACCGCCCCTTTTAAATCCCCTTTTTCTTTCAGGAGAATTCCCAGGATATAACGCGCCCGGGGATGATTGGGATTCACCTGAAGGGTTCTGGCAAGGACCTCCTCGCTCTTTTTCTGATCAAAATAGCTGTAAACAATCGCCTCCCGGCAGAGAATCTCGGCGGTTTCTCCCGCGATTTTCTTGGCGGCGGCAATCCATTCCAGGGCTTCGTCCATCCTCCCCTCTTCCGCATCCTTCATTGCTCCGATGACCTCCCCGAAGACCGGCTTGCAGCAGAACTTGAATTTCTTTCCCGAGGCGCACCAGCAGGGATCGTAACTGTCTGGAATCATCTTTTTGGCGGACTCCCGGTCCTCCGCAGAGGTATCGTCACGAAGCCCGGCGTAGGGAATGGATGAGGGGGAGTAGACATGCGCTCCGAAGTCTTCTTTTACCGGCGCGATGAGTTCCTCCAGTTGAGAGGCTGGAACAATATCCAGCGCCACGCCTAAAGTGCCGGCCACTTTGCGCAGAGCCGGTTCCGCCGGATCTCCTTTTGCCAAAAGGAGCCGTCTGGGATAACTCCCCTTTTTGGCTTTCCCATTCTTAAGAAACACCTCTGCCTGGTTCAGTGATAATCCTTCTCCGACCGAAATCTCATGGACCAGAAGCGTCCCTTTCGGCAGGTCCATCAGGATATAGATATCGACCGATTCACTTTTGACCTGGGTGTCGAGACGGAAAACCAGCCAGGCGTCATTTTCCCGAAAATCCTGATATTGAAACGGTTTGGCCATCCCTCATCCTATCAATATTTCTAACAACCCGGACGATCAAATCATGAGAGAAACAAAGTTGCGACACTGTCGCAACAATTGGAAGTTTCTCTTAAAATGTTTGAAAAGAAAAGACCGGTTTAAACTTCATTATTTCTTTCCTAAAACAGCATCTTTACAGGCTTTTCCGATTCGGAACTTTAAGACTCTCTTTGCAGGGATCTTGATTACTTCACCGGTTGCGGGGTTTCTTCCCATCCGGGCTTTCCGGTTAACCAAAACCAGTTTTCCCAGGCCGGGAACCGTAAAGGCGTTCTTAGCCTCCTTGTACGCCAGTTCCGTGATGGCTTCCAGCGTTTCGACGATTTTTTTCTTCGGCAATTCGAGCTTTCCCGCAAGATGATTGATAATGGCTGATTTGGTCATTGCTTTTGCCATAAAGAGACTCCTTTTTTATAATGGATTATTAATCCAAACTGGTAACAAAGGGTGTGAGACAAATTTATGGGTAAATATTGACTTTTCCTTTTTTTTGGCCTATTATCTGATTGTTATATAACAAT
>JACQEJ010000070.1 GCA_016200645.1 Deltaproteobacteria bacterium
GATTATGGCAGCGCAATTATTATGAACATATAATACGAAATGAAGATTCCCTGAATCGCATAAGAGATTATATCCGCTGCAATCCGGCGTGTTGGGATAGGGATATTGAAAATCCCGCTCTTTGGGATAAAAAGAAAGCAAAGGCTTATTACAATGACATCATATAACGCAGTTAGTAGGGTTGGCAAAGCCACCCTACAGGCACTGAATATTTTACCGCAAAATATGATTGGCGGACGCAGCCAGCCTGTTTTGAATGCGTTTCTTGACTATACGCCACTTTTGTTTTACAATTTTGCTATCGATAAGAAAAAAGGGGGATAAATGACAACAACGACAATATCGCCAAAATATCAGGTAGTCATACCGAAAGATGCAAGGGAAATGCTGCATCTGAAAAGCGGACAGAAGATGACTGTTGTCGTAAAGGGCGGAATAGTTCATCTTATTCCTGAAAAACCTTTGCAATCATTTAAGGGCTTTCTGAAAGGAATGGATACAAAAGATATAAGGGAACATAAGGAAAGATGATGTTTTTGATAGATTCTTCCGGGTGGATTGAATTTTTTACAGATGGCCCTTTATCCGCACAATACTCAAAATATTTCAAAGAGCCCACAAAAATCATAACGCCATCCATTGTGCTTTATGAAGTTTATAAAAAAATAAAGATGGAACGGACAGAGGAAGATGCCTTGCTTGCTGTGTCTCTGGTAAACAAGACATTGATTGTTCCATTAAATGACAGCATTGCCCTTTTGGCTGCGGATGTCAGCCTTAAATACAGTCTGCCAATGGCAGATGCAATTGTTTACGCAACTGCGCTGGAAAATAACTGCACAGTAATAACAGGCGATGCGCATTTTAAGGGGCTTGATAAAGTAGTCCTTGTTATGCAATCGGACAAGAGATAAAAGGGTGTCAGGTGTCAGAGAACTAAATCATGTCGGGCAATATACTCATAGTCGCAGGCGAGGCATCAGGAGACTTGCATGGCTCAAATCTTATAAGGTCATTAAAAGAGATAGACCAATCTCTCGTATTTTACGGTGTTGGCGGAGAGAAAATGAAATCCCTTGGATTTGATGCAATTGAAGATTCAAGGGAACTTGCAGTAATAGGGATTTCAGAGGTTGTTTTAAAACTCGGCAAACTCTATGCCGCATTCAATAAACTCAAAAATGCCCTTGATAAAAACAGACCTGATGTTGTTGTTCTTATAGATTTTCCCGGTTTTAATCTCCATGTCGCAAAAGAGGCAAAGAAAAGAAAAATCCCGGTAGCATATTATATAAGCCCTCAGGTGTGGGCATGGAGGAAGGGGAGGATTAAGAAAATAGCAAGGCTTGTAGATAAGATGCTTGTTGTCTTTCCGTTTGAAGTAGATATTTACAAGAAGGCGGGTTTGGATGTAGAATATGTCGGTCATCCGCTGTCTGCCGCAGTATCCTGCCGGCTTTCTAAAGGCGATGCAAAGGCCTCCTTTGGAATGGCGGAGCATCCGATTGTTGCGCTTCTGCCAGGCAGCAGAAGACAGGAGGTCGAAAGGCTTCTTCCTGTAATGCTGGAGGCCGCCTCTCTTATAGCAAAAGAGATAAAGGATGTTCAGTTTATTTTGCCTCTTGCGGATACCATAGCGCAGGATTTTGTTGAAGGTATTATTGCGGATTCTGGATTTCAATTCCGCGCCCCCTGCGCGGGCGCCCGGCATTCCGCATTCCGCATTGTTAAAGGCCGTCTTTACGAGGCATTAAGGGCGTCGGATGCCGCCATCGTTGCATCAGGCACAGCAACGTTGGAAACCGCATTAATAGGAACTCCGATGGTTATTGTCTATAAGGTTTCGCTTTTAACCTATCTCGTCGGTAAACTCTTTGTAGATGTTGATTTCATCGGTCTTCCCAATATTGTGGCCGGGAAGAGGGTGGCGCCGGAACTGATACAGAGTGAAGTAAAACCTCAAGCAATAGCGAAACATATTTTGGATTTTCTCACCGACAAAACTATGCGGGACAAAATGACTTCCGCGCTGGCTGAGGTTAAGAAAAGGCTTGGCGCAGGCGATGCATCAAGAAGGGCCGCGGAAAAAATATATAAAGTGATGAAGGAGGTTAGAGGCAAGGGGCAATAGGCTATAGGGTTTTATTTTATCTATTGCCTCTGGCCTATCGCCTATCGCCTGTTTTTATATGAGACTCTACTTTCGTCTATTAAAATTTCTTGTCCATTACTGGGGGCATTTGGCGTTGGCCATATTCTTTATGCTGACCCTTGCCCTTTCCAACGGCGCAATGGCCTATCTGGTCGGGCCTGTCTTGAAATTTCTTTTTACCAATAACACGGATGATACGATAAGGCTTATACCCATGGACCTTTTAACCTTCAGCAGGTCTCAGATGCTGATCGCTATGCCTCTGGTAATTGTCATTGTCGCCTTTATCAAGGGCTTTTCATTCTTTGCCCAAGCTTATTTTATGGGGTATGTCGGGCAGAGGATCATCGCCGACATAAGGGCGCTCCTCTACAAACATATTCTGAGGCTCCCTGTTTCTTACTTCACCAGAAATTCAACAGGCCAATTGATGTCAAGGGTTACCAGCGATGTGGACATGCTGCAGAATACCGCTGCAGATTCCGTGGCGACCCTCCTTCGGGAATCGTTTACCATCGTAGTGCTGGCTGCGGTGGTGGTGAGCAGGGATTGGAAGCTTGCGCTGGCCGCCTTTATCGCCTTTCCGCTTGCCATATACCCTATGGTCAGGTTCAGCAAAAAGATGCGCAAGGTTTCCACCCAGGGTCAGGCAAGCATAGGCGCAATGACCACCCTTCTCCACGAGGCCATAGGAGGGATAAAGATTGTCAAGGCATTTTGCATGGAGAAATATGAAGAGATCAGGTTTGGCAGGGAGAACGAACGATTGTCAAAACTGAAGATGAAATCCATAAAGGTCAGGGCTATCGCATCGCCCCTCATGGAGTCGCTCAGGGCAGTTGGTCTTGCCTTTACCATATGGTATGCAGCCTACAGGATTCAAAACGGCACGTTGTCCCCCGAATCCTTTATCTCTTTCGTTGTCGCGCTTCTCATGCTGTATCCTCCCATAAAGGCATTGAACGGAGTGAATATGAGCATCCAGCAGGGCCTTGCCGCTGCAACAAGGGTATTTGAGCTTCTGGATATCCCGCAGGAGACAAAGGACAAGGAGAATGCAAAAAATATTGAGGTCATATCCGACGGGTTGGAATTTAGAAATGTTTCATTCAGATACGGCGACAAATGGGTTCTTAAAGATATTAACCTCAGAGTCAAAGGGGGAGAGGTCATTGCAATAGTCGGGACAAGCGGCGTTGGCAAGACAACATTTGTGAATCTCATCCCGAGATTCTATGATGTGACTGAAGGGGCTGTTTTCTTCGATGGCGTAGATATCAGGGACATCGCCAGGAATTCACTCAGGTCTCAGATTGCCATAGTCTCCCAGCAGGTTGTTTTATTCAATGACACGGTGAAAAAGAATATCGCCTATGGCGATGTTGTAAAAGATGATGCGGATATAATCAGCGCAGCAAAGGCTGCCAATGCGGACGGCTTTATCAAAAGACTGCCCTCAGGATATGACACCGTTATCGGGGAAGGAGGCGTCAGGTTGTCCGGCGGCGAGCAGCAGAGGCTTTCCATTGCAAGGGCGATTCTGAAGAACGCCCCTATCCTGATACTGGATGAGGCCACATCTTCTCTGGATACAGAATCCGAACTGGAAGTTCAAAAGGGTTTGCAAAATCTCATGCAGGGGAGAACCACCTTTGTTGTCGCGCACAGGCTTTCCACCGTGAGAAATGCAGACCGAATAATTGTTCTGGCTGACGGCGGAATAAAGGAGACGGGAAGGCATGAAGAGCTCTTAAGGCTTGGCGGAGAATACAGCCGGATTTATCGGATGCAGTTTCACGGCGGAGCAGAGCTTCAATGACAGCCAAAGAGTTTATAAACAGGATTGCTCACAGCAAAGGTGATTTTCTCCAGGAATTTCTTGATATGCTGGAAAAAACCAAAACAGGGTTTTGCGCCATAGGCGGACTGGCGGTGAATGCCTATGCGGAGCCTGTGGTCAGCCTTGACCTCGATGTGGTTATTGCCGCTGATAAAACCGCTCATCTGCTGGATGCGCTGAAAAAACGCTATTCCGTTGCGGAATTTCCCAACAGCGTCAATGTGACGGAACCTGCCTCAGACCTTCGCATACAGATACAAACCGATTCCCGCTATCAATCATTTATCAAAAGGGCTGCGCATAAAAAAGTTCTTGGCTATGAGATGCCGGTGGCGGCGATTGAAGATGTGCTGCAGGGCAAGATATGGGCGGCAATGGATGAAACCCGAAGGGCAAGCAAGCGGCAGAAAGATATGGCGGATATCATGCGCCTTGTGGAGGCAAGAGAAGATTTGATTTCACTTGTTCCGGAATCTTTGAGGAAAAGGATATTCATATGATAAAGAAAGTCTTACATAAAACTACCATTGCCATAGCGCCTCATATTGCCTCTTCGCTCATCAGGTTTCTGGCAAAGACCATGCGTATCACTTATATCAATTTTGAAAAGATATGGGGAGATTGGCAAAGGGGTAAAAATGTGATTGTTGCGTTCTGGCACGGCAGGCTCATGATGATGCCGCTTGTCTATAAAGGCCGCGGCATAACCATCCTTGTCAGCCAGCACAGGGATGGTGAATTGATAGCGAGGACTGTAAAAAGGCTGGGCATAGATTCTGTCAGAGGGTCTTCTACAAGAGGCTGGCTTGGCGGGGTAAAGGGGCTTTTAAATGAAATGAAAAAGGGTAAGGATATTGCAATAACCCCTGACGGGCCTAAAGGGCCGAGATTTATCGCGCAGACGTGGATAATCGGCCTTGCAAAGATAACAGGCCTTCCTATAATCCCAATGACCTTCGGAGCCTCAAAAAAAAAACTTTTAAAAGCTGGGATGCCTTCATATTGCCATATCCGTTTTCAAAAGGCGTATTTATCTGCGGCGAGCCAATCATTGTAAATCGTGATTCATCCGAACAAGAGTTGGAACAAAAGAGGCTGTCTTTGCAAAAAAGCCTCATAGAAATTACAGAAAGGGCGGATAATAATTTTAAAAAATAGGGTCAAGGGTCATGGGTCAAAAATCTTGTTGTTTGCCCCTTGCCCCTTGCCCCTTGCCCCTA
>JACQEJ010000072.1 GCA_016200645.1 Deltaproteobacteria bacterium
AACAGAACAGCCATAATCACCGCTCACATTGCCTGTTGCCCAGATTTTTGGAGCCGCGCCGCTCGAATATGCAAAGAATATAACATCGTTCATATTCACATTAGTATAATAACCGGCTGACCCCGAAAGATTTGTCCTGCCCACTTCTACAAACGGGATGTTGAGCGCGGCAAGCGCTGCCTGGCCTTGCGCTGTCTGCGTCATGGCAAGGAATTTATTTGTATCAAGCCACGCCCCTGTCTGAACCGCCTGCCATAAAAAGGCGGCGGCGTCAAATGTGCCGATGGTCTCGCCAACGCTTATCCATGTCTGCGGCGTGTTTGTTATGTCCGCGCCGTAGCCGTAGGTTTGACCTTTAAGAACGCCGTTTGACCACTGGGCGCCATCTGTCTGCGTGCCGTAGATGACGCCACAACTGCCGTAGTAGGAGCAGTTAGACTCGGTTGGGCCAACATACTCCAGCGAAAGATTCCAGGTATCTGATGAGGTTTCAGAATAACTCCCTGCCGCCAAATTCTGCAATATTCCCCAGTCCTGGCCGGGGATGGAATATTTTAATCCCTGAGCATAGTTCTCGTATATAGAACCCCCTGCTGTGAACCCACCGGAGGCGGATGTTAAGCCATAAAAGTAATAATCAGGGGAGTATGTGAGATACCCCAGCGATGCAGGGCTCAGGCCTGTTGCCAGCGCTGTCGGAGTCCATGTCCCGTCGGCCTCAAACATACTGAGAGCAGAATAATATCCGCCTGTAAGACTTCCAATCAGTATCCCTGCATTGCCTGAAGGGTCTATGTAAAGGCTGTAAACCTTTGCGTCAATCGTCCCGTCGCTTTTCCACACACCGCCGGTAAGCCCCCAGAAAGCGCCGCCGTCATAAGTCACACACCGCCGGTAAGCCCCCAGAAAGCGCCGCCGTCATAAGTAGTATAGGTTGAGTTATTCTGGTTATAGCTGTATATAGGCGCGTTCCAGAGATACGGGGCCGACGAATAACTACTATACAATCCCATCAGGGTTAAAGAGGTAGTTCCTGACCAGGGGGATTGGGTGCCGCCAACAAGATTATTGCCAAAGTTGTAGGTGTCGCCCACACCCCATATCCCATCGACATTGGAGTAATAAAGACCATTGTCGTTATAGTCGTAGTCTATCCGTCCGCTCCACGCAAGCGGTGTTTCTGTGTATGTGCCCGCGCCTGTATCTGTCGCACTCCAGTTGCCGGAGCCGTAATAACTGCCGGTCATTGTGCCGGCGCCTGTGCCGAGCCTGTCGTAAGAGAGATATTTAAGGCTTGATGTGCCGGACAATGCGGATATGCCGTCAGATGCGCCGTTTATCACATCAAGCCAGTAGCCGCCGCTATTTGACGCAAGGGTGTCTGTGCTCGTGCCGCCTGCAACAATTGTGAATGTGGAAGGCGGAGCGCCTCCCATCGAACCGCCCATGTTTATGCTCCATCCGCCCCATGTCTGGTTGGATACGCCCGCAACTTCGCCCGATGTTACGGAACCTATTACAGACCCTCTGCCGACATCAGCCACATTTCCCGCAAGGCTGTATCTGCTCAAGTCAAATGACAACGAGTTTGTAGTGGTGTTTCCGGCCAGGTCGGTTGCCTTATAAATCAATATATGGCTGCCTTCTGCAAGACCCGTCAAGTTAAAAGATACCGCTGCTGCAGTCCATGCCCCGCCGTCAAGACTGTAAGAATAGGTAGAAGACTCGTTGCTTGAGAGGCTAATACCTATCTTGGTTAACTCTACCCCTGTATCAGGAAGGGCAGCGGGGGCAATGGATACAACCGGCGCGGTGTAATCCGTCGTCCATGAATAAGTTTGTGTTGATATATTGCCTGCCGCATCAGTTGCTGTAACTGTGAGCGTATAACTGCCTTCAGGAAGTGAGGCGATGCTGAAGGTGTCCGATGTTGTTGCAGTTGCCGTTGTTCCCCAGCTTCCCATTGTATATGTAACGGTTACGGGCTCGTTAAATGTAACGGTAAAGTTTGCCGTTGATGAATTTGTAAAGGCCGCAGGGCCAGCTATGCTGATTACCGGCGGTGTGATATCGCTCAAAAGCCCGGGATGGGACTCTGAGCTTGGGATTTCAACTGTTTCTACGGCAGCCCCTGTGTCTGTTGGCGGGGGAGTTCCTTCCGGCGCTTCATAGCCGAATGTCCCGCCTGCAGGAGGCCCGCCAGCAGTTGAGGCTCCTTCCCCCTCCTTTGGTTTTTCGCCCGGGTCCGTATCGCGCGTGTACCGTATCATTTCTATATCTGTGGCAGGCCTCGGCGCGCTGGGAGGGGCATCCCCTGTAATTATCGTAGCCATGCCTTCTGCTACAGGGATAATCTGGCCCGGCACAGCAGGATTGAATACATCTACCTTTCCATCTGTTACCACAATGCCTGTAACACCCATGTTGTAGAACACAAAGAAGTCCGTGCCTTTGACGCCTGCGACTGCTGTCGGGGTTCGCACCTCAAATTCATTCCCCTCTCTGAAGGCTACGCCCAATATCTTCCTTGCGCCGGCTACAATCGCCCGCATCTTTCCCCTGAAGAGGTTGAATATGCCGCTTTTTCTCTCGCTCCCCTCCATGAGATATCTGGTTATCTCAAGCCTTGAGCCCGGGGCAAGCCGTATCACGCTTTCATCTAAAAAGGTTATTTCCGCCTTCGCATTTGACTTTGTTCGTATGATGTCTCCCTCTGACATGGACTGCTGCAATGCAGCGGGCGCCGCCCTTTCCATGCCGGGCTTTAAAACATCCACATCGCCCACAATGGCCGTGATCTTGCCGATAACGGCTGCCATAGCAATGCACGGCATGGCAATGGCAAAGAGTAAAAATAATAGGATTGCTGATACTTTTGCGGTTTTCATAATGCACCTCCGTATTTAGCTGTTAGCTCATAGCTCATAGCTGTTAGCTGATAGTAAAAACTATGAGCTATTTATTGTAGTTGCTATGAACTATGAGCTATGAGCTATCAGCTATGAGCTAACAGCTATCAGCCATGAGCTAAACAGCTCATAAGCTGTTTTTTATTGAATTTATTAAGCTTGAAATCATTTTACCTATTTCGTCGCCAAAACCTTTCATTTCATTAAGCTGAATATCGGAAATCCATTTGTTTCTGTAAAATATGGTTAACAAGGTAACAGTTTCATACAAAGAGCCGCGGGCAATAAAGAGAAATTGAATAAACTCTTTTTTAGAATATCTTCCTTTGCCTTCAGCGATATTTAAAGCTATTGAAGTAGAGCATGCTTCTAACTGTTCTATCAGTCTATAATGTTTTCGTCCCTGTTCTGTTTCTACCCTTTCAATTAAGTCAATTACCCTTTTTGCAAACTCAACTGCTTTTTGCCACACTTCTAAATCTTCAAAACTGAATTTTACCTTTTTCATACTATGAGCTATGATGGCTGATAGCTCATAGCTGATAGCAAAAGATTTTACTATGAGCCATGAGCTATGAGCTAAAACCGTATTTCTATCCCTACGCTCGTTACATTTTTATCATAGTCGTAGATTGCTATGTTGGAATCAGCCGATGTGTAGGTATACTGCGCCTGCGCCTCCAGGTTTTTGAAAAATTTATACGAAAGCATGGCCGAGCCCGTATAGGTTATATCCTGTCTTGGCTTGAGAAAATAGGTGTTGGTGTGGTCGAATTCCTGATAATACGCCTCTCCATACACATTGAACTTGACCGCTGTAGTTAGCGGAACAATGATATTGAGGTCTCCTTTGTTCCCCGTATAACTCCAATTTATGCCGTCCGTGTCTTCTTTGTTGAGCTCATACTTGAGATTCACAAACCCTTTATTCCCTGCAAAGAACCAGAACCATCCCATAGAGGCCGCATATTCCTGCGAATCCCTGTCTTCTGTCTTTGCATAGGGCGGTTTTATGAATTCTTTGTATTGATACCGGAAGGCAAGCTGGGCCATCTGCCCCGGAACCAGGGTGAATGTGTAGCCTGGAGAGATTGCCCCTGTATACAGGTAGTCGCTGTTGTCAACCGATGTGTAGTTATAGCTTAAAAGGAGATTGAGCATGCTGTCCATCATGGCATAGCCAGGAATAACCGAAAGGGTGTGGCTCATAACATCGTAAGTGTGGAGCCTATCGTGATTGCTGTAATAGAGCGAGTACTGGGTCTTAAGATTAAACGGACCTGATGCAACCGGCGTGTATTCCGCCCTGAGCATCCCCACATACACAGAGTCATACTCCCCTGATATGCCGCCCGAAACAGTTTGGCTGGAGGGTTTTAATATCACATTGCTGTCATACTGATAGTTTGCGTTGAGGGTGAGCTTGAACGGCTTTGCCCCTTCAAGTTTTCTGGAGAGCGCCTCTATATACTGATTTGCAAATTGGGCCATGTCTGAGTTTGGGTCTGCGACAATAACCTCTTTAAACATCTTGCCTGCCTCGTCTGCATTCCCCTCTCTCACCAATGCGATGCCTATCTGAAAGTTCGCAGCCTGGGTCATTGAAGCATCCAGCTCTTTCGCCTTTTTAAACGCATCCGCCGCATCCTTGTTTTTATCAAGCTTCATAAGCACAAGGCCTTTAAGAAAGGCTGTCTGCGCGGGCTTGACACCCTCCTGTTCCGCAAGGCTGAGCTGCTTAAGGCTTTCTTCCTGTAAACCGAGCAGATAGTAAACCTCTGCAAGGTCAAGGCGGGCGTCTTTTACGCCGGGCGTCAGTTTCAGCGCATCCGCCAGGTGGATTGCGGCCTCTTTGTAGTTTTGAAGCTGCTTGTATGTGAGGCCAAGATAGTATGCGGCAACAGAGGAGCTCGGCTCCTCCTTTCTGGCCTTAAGCAGGCTTGAAAGGGCCTCTTCGTAATTTTCCGCCTTAAAGTCTTTTATGCCCTGGGCAAGAAAACCTCCCCGTTTATCCCCCTCCATGAGGTGGACAGGGGGAGGTTGTGAAAAGACAGTCTGCTGAAAAAATAAAAGGCTCAAAACGATAAATAAAATTGCAAACAAGGTAAAACGGCGCGGCATAACAAAGACCTCCCTTTATTACTTTTTTTTAATAATGTGGTTGACATTAAACTATGTTTTTGGTTTGATGTCAATACGCCTTTGGCAGTATATGGGCAAATAAATTATTTCCCCTTTTTTATACTTAATTCATCATAAGGAATGTAGTATTGGCCATTATCCGCATTATCAGAGAAAAGGTGGCAAGGCATGAATATGAATTTACTATACCGCACTTCTTTGAAGAAATGGCGGATGATAATCTTGCTTTCACAGACATAAAAAACGCTATTTCGAATGGACGCATACAACGAAAATTTACCAAAGATCCAAGAGGGACGCGTTACGAGATTATAGGACGAACAGCGGATAGCAGAAACATTGCCGTTATTTGCAGGATAAAAAACACAGGGAAGCTGCTATTTATTACGACATATGCTGTGGAGGAAACCGCATGAAGAAAAAAAAATATGATTATGGGGAGTGTGTAATCTGCAATTCTCAGATGAAAGAAAAGCGTGTGAAACAAGATTTTTGGATTAAGGGAGAACTTATTGTCATAGAAAATGTGCCTGCCGGGGTGTGCCCTCAGTGCGGGGAGAAAGTTGTTAAAGCAGATATTGGGATCCAAATAGCAAGTATAATAAAAGATTCCGAGAGAATTTCAAAAGCGGCGAAAATATCTGTCCCTGCAATTAAGTTTGCTGAAAAAAAGGCGGCGGCGTAAAAGCATTATGGAATACCTTGCTCATAGCGGTGCGAATGGTTTGCATGAATGCCTCCGCAGAATTTACTCCAACAGCGATATCAATATATTCCATGCCAATGCGCTCTCCGCACTTTCCCAAATCATTCCGTCAACCATAGCCAGCTACAATGAAGTCTATGCGCATGAGGGGCGGAGACCCACATTTATTACAACATCCCCTTCAGCCGTTACCCCGAAGATTGTTTCCGCTTTCAATCATTACATGTATGAACACCCTTACATCAATTTTTTATATCCAAAGACAATGCAGTCTCACCCTTTCAGGAAGCGCATTGAAAAATTCAGACACAGCCAGAAAATAGATTACAACCGCTTCCCAAAGAGCCGCGCCTTAAAGATCTCCGATATGGTTACCCCCAACCAGTTCCACAGCCTGAGCCTGTATAACGAATACTACAAAAGACTTGATACAAAATATCAGATGGTGATGCCTCTTGTGTACAGCCGTAGTCTCCTTTCCGGATTTGCCTTTAATCGCGATACGCGCGACTTCAGCGAAGAGGAACGGCTCATGCTCAATCTCCTTGCGCCGCATATGATTCAGGCGTATCAGAATGCAGAGGCCGCAGCCATGGCAAGACAAGAGGCGGCTATTTTAGACAGGGCTATGGAAGAGGCGTCCTATGGTGTAATAGCCCTTGACATGAATGGACGAATCCGGTTTCAAACGCCGAAGGCGCTGCGTTTATTAACCGAGTTTTTCAAAATACCGCCTTCTTCGCCGCGCTGTTTGCCGAGAAAACTGGAGCTGTGGGTTAAATATAATAAATCTTTGCTAGCTTTGGAAAACGCAATTCCTCCGCCTCTCGCGCCGCTTGCGCTGGAAAATGAACGCGCATGTCTGACCATACGGTTTATCAAGAGCTGTCAGGGAGCTGATGACCTCATTCTCCTCTGCGAAGAGCCAAAAACCCTTTTTATGAAAAGGCTTGAGCCTTTCGGCTTGACTGCGAGAGAGACCGAGGTGTTCCGCTGGCTTGCTCGCGGAAAAAGCAATGCAGAAATATCCTTAATTTGCAATATAACAAGACATACGGTAAAAAAGCATCTGGAGAAAATATACCAGAAAATGGGCGTGGAGAATAGGCTCGCTGCTTGTATGCTGGCAAATAACACCAAAATATGACGGGCTTATTTAGAGCCCCTTTATCCGGAGACATTCTTAAGCTCGCCTCCCCTGTGTTTTTGGGCATGCTCTCCCAGACCATCTTCTATGCGGTTGATACCGTCATGCTGGGAAGGGTCGGGGTAGAGGCATTGGCGGCAGCGGGCCTTGGCTGGTTTGTTGTCTGGATATTCGGTTCCACCCTTACGGCAATAGAGGTCGGCGCCCAGAGCCTCGTTGCGCGGAGATTCGGAGAAGGAGACTGGGAGGCGTGCGGAGGGCTTCTTGATAATACGCTTGCCTTTGCCCTCTTTTTCGGCCTTTTATTTTCTCTTGCCGGCTGCCTCCTTGCCTCAACTATATTTCCATACCTGTCTGATGACAGAAAAGTGGTTGCTTACGGGATTGATTACCTGAAATACAGTTTCTTGTCGCTGTTCTTTTTTCTTGTCATCGCCTCATTCAGGGGTTTTTTTGACGGCCTCGGCCAGACCCATCTGTTTATGAAGGTTGCCGTGGTGATGAATATCTCAAATATCTTTTTTGATTATGCGCTCATATTCGGAGCGCTGGGCTTTCCAAGACTTGAGGTAAAAGGCGCTGCGCTTGCATCCCTTATATCTTCCTTTATAGGCGCAGCATATTTTTTCAGCCTCAGCCTTCGCAATGGATTTGTCAGGAGATTCAGATACCTCATCAAGTTTACCTTTAATCCAGCCATCCTGCATTCCATACTGCGCCTTGCCTTCCCGGCTATGGTCAGGGTATTTTTCATCATGGCAGGACTTACAACCTTTCTCTGGATAGTAGGACAAATAGGAAGCATTGAACTGGCGGCAAGCAATATCCTTATGACCCTTTCTTCATTTACATTCCTTGCCGGTTACGGGTTTGCCGTTGCCGCGGCTACCATGATAAGTCAGAGCCTCGGCAAGGGCAATGCGGCTCTGGCAGAGAGTTACGGATGGGAGGCTATGAAGCTTGGACTCATGTGCATGGGTCTTTTAGGGGTGATTTTCATACTCTTCCCGCATATGATACTTGAAATCTTTACCGATCAAAAAATAGTTATAGAAAAAGGCGACAATATCCTTATACTATTCGGAGTCATCCAGTTCTTTGACGCTATAAATCTCATCCTTTCCCACGCCCTTCAGGGGGCGGGATATACCAGATGGGTTATGAAAGTAGAAGGGCTTGTAGTATGGTTTTTATTTCTGCCGGCGGCATATATTTTCAGCACGGCATTTGGTTTCGGCCTTTACGGCGCATGGGTAAGCATGTTTTTGTATAGCCTGACTATGGGCGCAATCATGCTCTGGAAGTTCAAGGGCGGAGAATGGAAAGAGATGGAAATATAAAAAAACAGGCAATGGGCAAGAGGCAATAGGAAAACCTATAGCCAATAGCCACTCGCCCATAGCCTGTATTTGAGGAGGTTTTATGGAAATTGTCGTAATGCAAGGGAGCCTTTTGGATGCGGACGCAGATGTCATCGTGAATGCGGCAAACAGCCTCGGCCTGATGGGCGGCGGCGTAGCAATGGTTATAAAAAAGACAACAGGGGATGCAGTGGAAGAAGAGGCAAAAAAGAACGCCCCTATACCTGTTGGCAAGGCTATATTGACAACAGCAGGAAATTTAAAATTCAAAGGCATCATCCACGCGCCCACGATGGAGATACCCGGTATTCGCATCCCGCTCGTAAGCGTCGGCAAGGCGACAAAGGCTGCGCTTAAGCTTGCGGATGAACATGGATTTTCTGCAGTAGCCTTTCCGGGAATGGGCACAGGCGTGGGGGGCGTGAAAAAAGATGCCGCAGCCAATGCCATGATTGAGACAATACAGGATTTTAAGGCGCAGAGCTTAAAAAAGATTATATTGGTTGATGTTGATGAAGAGATGGTTGATGCGTGGAAGATAGCAATAGCGAGCAAGAAATAGCGCTGCAATTCAAAGGATTATATGGCCGACAAATTCAGAAAAGAAAGAGACTCGCTCGGCGAAAAGGATGTGCCAATAGACGCCTATTACGGCATCCAGACCGCAAGGGCAATGGAAAATTTTCCTGTAAGCGGCATACCGCCTAAAAAGGAGTTTATAAAAGCCACTGCCATGGTAAAAAAGGCTGCTGCCCTGGCCAATATGACAACAGGCAGCCTTAATAAAAAGATTGGCCTTGCTATTGCGCTGGCAGCGGATGAGATTATCAAGCCCCGTAAGACCTCTGGCCTCTTATGGGGCAAGGGAAATTTACATAAAGAATTTGTTGTGGATGTCTATCAGGCCGGCGCAGGCACATCCCACAATATGAATGCCAATGAGGTCATTGCCAACAGGGCCATCGAAATACTTGGCGGCAAAAAAGGCGATTATAAGGTTGTCCATCCCAATGACCATGTCAATATGAGCCAGTCAACCAATGACACCATCCCTGCCAGCATGCGGATTGCCGCCTTATTTATGACACATGGCTTGATAGCAGAGTTAAAAATTCTGGAAAAAAACCTTGCGTATAAATCACAGGAATTTGACGGCATTATAAAATCGGCAAGGACGCATCTTCAGGACGCTGTGCCCATAAGGCTTGGCCAGGAATTTCGCTCTTACGGCAAAGCAGTGTCAAAGGCAGCAAAAAGGATTGAGATTGCAGCGGAAGGATTAAAAGAAATTGGCATCGGCGCAACCGCAGCAGGCACAGGCATCAATACGCATCCGGCATACAAAAAATATGCGATAAAGGCTTTGAAAGATATTACAGGGATAAAAGATTTGAGGCCCGCTGATGATATGTTAGAGGCAATAAACAGCATGGGTGATTTTGTCAATCTGTCTCATACATTGCGCGGGCTTGCCATTGACCTTATAAAGATTGCCAACGACCTCCGGCTCTTAAGCTCCGGCCCAAAAACAGGATTTGCGGAAATTATTCTCCCGCCTGTCCAACCCGGCTCATCCATCATGCCCGGCAAGGTAAACCCTGTTATGGCAGAGATGTTGAATATGGTTTGCTTTCAGGTTGTCGGCAATGACCTGACAATTGCAATGGCATCTCAGGCAGGGCAGCTGGAATTAAATGTCATGATGCCGCTCATAAACTACAACCTTCTTCAGTCTCTGGAAATTTTAAAAAACGCAGTCAAGGTTTTTACTGAGAGATGTGTGAAGGGAATCAAGGCTGATGCGAAGCGGTGCATGGAAATGGCGGAAAAGGGCATCGGCCTTGCTGCGGTTCTAAACCCATTCATCGGCTACGAAAAGGCAGCAGTAGTAGCAAAAGAGGCTGCTGCAAAAAATAAAACCATCCGTGAGATAGTCCTTGAAAAAGGGATTCTCTCTCAAAAAGAGATTGATAAAATCCTTGACCCCATGGCAATGACAAGGCCGAGGATTGTCAAAAAGATATGACCAAACGCTACAACTCCCTTTCCGATTTTTTAAAAAACAAATTCGGCTGCAAGGTCTTCAAGGTCTCTCTGAATGCCGGATTTACCTGCCCAAACAGGGACGGCGCAAAAGGCAGAGGCGGCTGCATTTACTGCAAGCCGGAAACCATGATGCCGCTAAATTATAAAAATGATATGGGCATCAGAGAACAGCTTTACAGCGGCATTGAATACATACGAAAGCGGCATAAGGCGGAGAAATTCATCTCCTATTTCCAGATAAATACAAACACTTATGCGCCAGTTGAAACATTAGAGAAAATTTATAAAAATGGCATAGACCATCCTGATGTTGTTGGCATGGCTGTTTCCACAAGGCCCGATTGCGTGGACAATGAGGTTTTAGATTTGCTGGCAGAAATTGCACAGGAAAAATTTCTCTGGCTTGAGCTGGGCCTTCAGTCATCGCACAATAAAACCCTGGAGCTGATAAATAGGCGTCATACGGTTGAAGATTTTACCGATGCAGTAAAAAGGGCGAAAACCAGAAACATCCCTGTGTGCGCCCATGTCATCCTCGGTCTTCCAGGCGAGACCAGAGAAGATATGCTTGCAACTGCAAGGTTTTTGGCTGATATTGGAACATGGGGCATAAAACTGCACCACCTCCACATCCACAAAGATACAAGGCTTGAGGAGACTTATCTCAAAAAAGAGTTTACCCCTGTCGGGCTTGAAGAGTATGCTAAGCTGGCAGCGGATTTTTTGCAGCGGATTCCTGAAGATGTTATCATCCACAGGCTCTGCGGCGACACATCAAGAAGGTTTCTGGTTGCCCCTGACTGGAGCGTGAATAAATTTGTAATACTGGATACGATTCACAGGCTGTTAGAGACAAGAGAGGCGCGGCAGGGTATGAAATCAAAATAAAGGTCTTTCGTAAAAAAAGTTGATTTTACTTGGAAAGCTCTCTTGGAAAGCAGCATGGGAATTTTTTCGGTTAAAACATTATTTCGTATACTGCCTATGGAACGGCAGGGTAGAATAAATTTCCTAAGGCTTAGACCCCACTGAACTTGCCTGAACAAAGCCTCTGGAAACCTGCCTCTCCGGACAGAATACGAAGGCGCTGGGGTCTTAAAAGAGGCACGGCAAAATTTGTTTTAACCGAAAAAATTCCCATGCTGCTTTTAGGCAACTTTTTCAACTAAAATACGAAAGAACCATAATTTCTAATTCCCAATTTCCAATGACTAATGACTTTTGTTTTATATCCCGTATTTCCCCAGGATAATCTTCAGGTCTTTCTTTACCTTCGCAGGTATCTTTTTCCTGTCCGTAACCACCGCATATTTCATGGCAGCGGCGCATTTGCATTGCCTCGGGCCTGCTATCTTCAGAGCAGCAGCCCTTATTATTTCTTTTGCTGTTGCAACATTTCTCTTTAAGGTGTCAAGTATCATCTCCACCGTAACGGACTCCTCCGTTTCATGCCAGCAGTCGTAATCTGTTGAAAGGGCGAGCGTTGCGTAGCAAATTTCCGCCTCTCTGGCGAGCTTTGCCTCAGGGATGTTTGTCATGCCTATGACATCCACGCCCCACTTGCGGTAAATCTTTGACTCCGCCCGCGTAGAAAACTGCGGCCCTTCAATGCACAGGTATGTGCCGCCTTTGTGCATAGTCGCTCCGATACTCTGCCCGGCGTCATAAAGCAGGTTGCTCAAGTCCGGACAGACAGGGTCTGCAAACTCCACATGGCCGACTATGCCATTTCCGAAAAATGAGGATACTCTCTCTTTTGTCCTGTCAAAGAACTGGTCAACCACGACAATGTGTCCCGGCTGAATATCCTCCCGCATGCTGCCTACAGCCGAGACCGATATTATCCACTCCGCGCCGAGTTTCTTCATACCGTAGATATTCGCCCGGTAATTTAATTCGGACGGCAATATCCTGTGCCCCCTGCCGTGCCTCGGCAAAAAGACCATCTTTACATCCCCGAGCTTTCCGACGATATATGCATCCGATGGACTCCCGAAAGGCGTTTTCACTTTCACCTCTTTTACATTTTTCAGCCCTTCCATTTCATAAAGACCGCTCCCTCCGATAACCCCGATAATTCTTTCCGACATCTATTTACCTCCTGTAATTTTTTGCTTATCCTTGCTATCATTTTTCCGGCTTGAGGTCAAGCTGGAAAATATGGTTAATCTTCGCCCAGGTACGCCGCCTTCAGTTGAGGATTATTCAAAAGCGCCTCAGCCATATCATGCATAACAATACTTCCTGTTTCCATGACATAACCTTTGTGGGAAAGATTGAGAGCCGCCCTGGCATTCTGCTCCACCAGCAGGATGGTCGTGCCTCCCTGATTTATCCTCTTGATTATCTCAAAAATCTTTTCAACCATCATGGGCGCCAACCCCAGAGACGGCTCATCCAGCAGAAGCAGTTTCGGCCGCGCCATAAGCGCCCTGCCGATAGCCAGCATCTGCTGTTCGCCTCCGCTCAAAGTGCCGCCAAGTTGTTTCAGTCTTTGCTTCAGGACTGGAAAATAATGGAATATGTTTTCTAAATCACTTTTGACTTTTGACTTTTGACCTTTGACTGTTCTCACATACGCCCCCATCTCCAGGTTTTCCAGAACCGTCAATTGCGGGAATATCCTTCTCCCCTCCGGCGCCTGAGATATACCCATCGCAACAATCGTATGCGCAGCCAGATTCTCTATCCTCTTGCCGAGAAATTCTATGCTCCCATGCCGGGGATGCAGAACCCCTGAAATGGTATTCAGCATGGTTGACTTGCCTGCGCCGTTTGCGCCGATAATCGCTGCAATCTCCCCCTGCTCAACAGATAGAGAAACCCCTTTCAGCGCCTCTATGTTGCCGTAAGAAGTATGTATGTCATTTAGCTTAAGCATATAAAACCAGTCTAAAAACCTACAAGCCTAATAGCCTAAAAGTTTTACTTGTAGGCTTGTAGACTAACAACTTGTAGGCTGTATTTACTATTTCCCCAGATACGCCTCTATAACCTTTTTATCTTTTCTTATCTCACCCGGCAAGCCTTCGGCAATTTTAACGCCATGGTCAAGCACAAAAATCCTGTCAGATATGCCCATGACGACCTTCATGTCATGTTCAATTAAAAGTATGGTGATGCCTCTATCCAATATAAGCCTTACAAGCTCCATGAGGGATTCGGTCTCCTTTTGATTCATGCCTGCCGCCGGCTCATCCAAAAGGAGAAGCTTTGGCTCGCTCGCCATGGCCCTTGCTATCTCCAGCCTTCTCTGCTCTCCGTAGGGAAGATTTCTTGCCCAGACACTTGCCTTTTTCCGCAGACCCATAAAATAGAGTATGCTGAGACTTTTTGATGACAGATCTTTTTCTTCATTGATAAAACGCCTGTTCCGGATAATTGCCTCTTTGAGTCCGTAAGTCCCCTTTTTATAGGCACCGACCATCACATTCTCAAGGGCTGTCATCTCAGGAAAAAGCCGTATATTCTGAAATGTGCGGCTCACCCCCAGGGCATTTATCTCGTGAGGCTTCAGACCTGTTATATCGCTGCCGTTAAAAAAGACTTCGCCCCCGGAAGGATGATATATCCCCGTGACGCAGTTAAAAAATGTGGTTTTACCTGCGCCGTTGGGCCTGATGAGGCTTACAATATCACCCTGTTTTATCTCAAGGTCAATATGGCCAATGGCAGCCAGACCGCCGAAGGTTTTTGTGAGGTTTTGGGTTTGAAGCATAATAAAAACAGGCTATAGGCTATGGGCTATAGGTTATGAATTCCTATCGCCTATTGCCCATCGCCCATTGCCTGCAGTCAACAAATTCTCGGCAAGGGGTCATCAACTGGCATATCCAGAATCCTTGTTCCGCCATATGAGGTTTTAAGATATACACCAGGCTTTTCTTTGCCGGCAACTTCGCCAATAATAGATGCATTTTGTCCAAGAGGGTCATTCTGCAAGGCCTGGAGAATACTACCTGCATCATCCTTTGCTGCAACGACAACTACTTTCCCCTCATTGGCAATGTAGAGAGGGTCCAGGCCGAGCATACTGCCTATACCTTTCACATCATCCCTTATAGGAATTGCATCTTCGTCTATTTTGATCTCAAGATTTCCGTCTTCTGCAATTTCATTTAAGACCGCTGCCAACCCGCCCCGCGTAGGGTCACGCATAAATTTTATATTACCTGACCTGAGAATCTTCTGAGTAATCCCATGTAGTGAAGCACAGTCGCTCTCTATGGTTGACTCAAAATCAAATCCTTCCCTTTTTGAAAGTACCGCAATGCCGTGTTCGCCTATGGCGCCGCTCAGGATTATTTTATCTCCAACACTTATCTTATCCATACCGAGTTCTATTCCATTTTCAACAATTCCAATCCCTGCGGTATTTATATAAATATTACTGCCTTCGCTTTTATTGCTCTGACTCTCTGACTCTTTGACTCTCTGCCCCTTTTCTATGACCTTTGTATCGCCGGTTATAACCTCAACCCCTGCCTTGAGCGCAGCGTTTTTAATAGATAATGTTATGGTTTCAAGGTCTTTAAGCGAAAACCCTTCTTCTATAACCATTGCGCAGGAAAGGTATAAAGGCCTCGCCCCGGCGACCGCCAAGTCATTTACCGTGCCGCACACGGCAAGTTTTCCAATATCGCCGCCCGGGAAGAAGATTGGCCTTACTACATATGAATCTGTTGTCAGAGCAAGCCTTGAGCCGTTCAGTTCAAAAATGGCGGAATCTCCAAGCTGGGCGAGTTTTGGGTTGTTGAGGTGTTTTAAAAACACATTCCTTATCAAATCTCTGGCAAGTCTTCCGCCGCCTCCGTGGCCGATGTTTATGGTGTTTTTCATAGTCCAGTTTTTTCTATTATTTCCTTTGTTTTTTGTAGTATAATAACAGCGTGAAAAAGAAATCCCTCAAACAAACAAATCCGTATTTAAAAGACACAGAACTTCGCCACGCCCTGCTCTATCAGTCTGTGTCTTCCTCAACCGCAGTTGAAGGGGTGCTGACCAAATATCCTAAACTCTCAAAGTCGTTAGAAAAGAAATTAAAAGCTGTTATTGCTGTTCATGAACCCTCAGCGTCCTACGAATAACAGACCCGAATATTTTTCCCATCGGCTTGTAGTTTTTTGACATGATCGTTGTCAGGATAAATTTCGTTAACGACAGGAGGTCTAACGTAATAGAGGCCATATTCTAAATTTGGAATTGACTTTAGAGATTCATAGCAAATGGTCTGAAGGGGCAGATTTCTACCTTCGTATATTGACTTATATGTTTCCAAATTGCTTTCACTGCCTTTCGGATTCTTAATTCTACCCCAATCAATGGCCTCTGGTTTTGCGGAGCCTTTTATTTTATCATGTGGACAAGTATGTAACGTTGAATAAAAAGGAGATTTCTCTTTATCGGGCTCTATTAAGCAACTGATATTAGCAATATGGTCAGCATGGGGGTGTGAAATAACCGTCTGTGCGACCCTGCAATTTTTGTATTTGTCTAAGTAAGGGATAATATTTTGTTTTAGAAAATCTGATGGCTTGAAGTCTTCAGAATTTCCAAAATCATACATAATGCCCTGGTTAAGTGCAGTACGAATAAAAACACAAAGTCCACGTCCAATATTGAATATCCAAATATGGCTCTTTTGTGATGAAACCCATGATGGTGTTGTCATTATCATCCTCCTTAGTCATTTAGTGAAATCAGCCTTTATTATCGATTTATTCTCTCGAGATTTTAAGTGGTAAATTGCAACAATCAGTTGAACAATAAACAATGCCAAGCACGATGGTGTTATTATCACCCATTTACAGGTATTTGAGGCAAATATAATAAATAGCAATGCTCCGAGAAGTGTTGAATTCAGAAATGCTATTATATAAATGAAAAATGCTTGAGAACTAATCCAATTGAAAAAAGCTGGTTGGGAATACTTTATATACATTTCGGATTTGTTTGCAAATCCCAATGGTTCATAACTTAAAAAAGTTTTTCTTTGCTCATTTATATAACGAAAAATCCTTACAAAATATACTCGATTGCTAACGGTATATGCCAAAATAAATAATCCAAAAACTAAACCAATACTGAGAACCGCAATAACTGGAAAATTTAGATTTATATTCTTTTCTAATCCAAATTTATAAAATCCAAGTGTAGCACCGATAAGGGTTATGTATCCTGTGAACATAAATTTAAAAATATCGAAAATTTGTGAGTCATAGTGACGCATTTGCTGAAAGCATTGATTAAAATCACGTTCCAGAAACTTTAAAGCTTCCTTTTCTTGTTCAGAAAGACCATGTGTGGTTTCGGTCATATATTTACCTCCCCGTCCTTTACCCTTATCTCCACCCAACAACAATTTCGGCAGCAAGGCATCACGAATAGAGGCGAGGGTGTAGATAAGCCATTTTCCTTTTTCTCTCTAAAATCCTATCTTTCTACTTTTTCTCTCCGGTGGCGTCATCAATTGCCGGATTGCGTCAAAAACAACTCGGAATTGCGTATCGTATTTCTTTTCAAGTTCATTAAGTTTTTTTGCCAGTTCTTTGTTGGAGGCTATCATTTCCCTGAGCTTTACGAATGCACGCATTATGTGAATGTTGACCTCAATAGCCCGTTCGCTATTTAGCACGCTTGAAAGCATGGCAACGCCCTGCTCTGTGAAAACATAGGGTGGATATTTTCGGTGTTGCCCTCGGCCTTTCTTTAAGGTAACAATTTGTGACCTTAAAGCAGCAACCTGTTGATAATTAAGCTGAAACATGAAATCAGAAGGGAAACGTTTCAGATTGCGCTTAACTGCCTGAAGCAATACTTTTGTAGCAACGCCGTAGAGTTCCGCAAGGTCGCTGTCCAACATGACTTTCTGACCACGAATCAAATAGATTTTTCTTTCAATCAATTCAACAGGAATCAATTCTTTCATCTGTCCTCTTCTTGTATCAAGCAAAACGCAACGAGCCATAATAAGGCTCTTATAAAACAGATTGAAAATCTATAGATTCTCATATAAGCTATCTAAAAGGTTACAGGTTGTCAATAAGATAGGTTAAAGGTTGAAGGCGAAAGGTGAATTTTTGCAAAATATGAAGCTCAATTTCCAAAAAATCTTTCAGCAGGCAGAGAAAAAACGCAGCAGTTCTCAATTCAACGAAGCTATAGCATTGTATCTCAAGGCAAAGTCCATTTGCGGCAGAGATAAAGATGCATAGCTTTCCTGTCTTCTTGCCCTGGGAGACTGCTATAGAATGGCAGGGGCGTATGACGAGGCAAAGAAAAGTTATGAATGCGCCCATAAAATTGCTATTTCCGTTTCCGATAAAGGCCTTGCCGCGGATTCTCTGGTCGGCCTCGGTCTCACTTTGCGTGGTATGGGAAGGCACAGAGAGGCATTGAAGATATTTGCCAAGAGCCGGCGAATCTATAAGATGTCAAAGGATAAGGCAGGGCTTGCCTTTCTGCTCTGGGCAGAGGCAGGGGCTTACAGGATAAAGGGTGATTTGAAAAAGGCCATACAAACATTTAAGCAGGCGATAAGCAGATTTACCGCCATGAAAGATAAATCAGGCATCGGCTACTGCCTGTGCGGTCTTGGGGGCGCCTCAAGGATATTGGGCAAAACAAACGATTCTTTCAGATACTATTTAAAGGCGAATGCAACTTTTAAGGGGCTGAAGGATACCTTTGGCATTGCATACTCATACTGCGGGCTTGCCAATGCAACAAGAATGAAAGGGGACTTTAAAGGCTCGCTTAAATATTTTAAAAAGGCAAAGTCTCATTATAAAAAAATTGGCGACAGGGTTAGCTTTGCGTATACCCTGTGGGGCGAAGGCACAGCGCTAAAGATGATCGGAGATTTAAAAAATGCAAAGAATGATTTTTTGAAGGCGCAGAAGCTATTTAAAGAGACAAACGATGAAAGGGGGCTTGCCTACTGCGAGCTTTCTCTGGGGGAGCTTGAGTTTTTAAAAGGAAGGCGCGCTGCGGCAATGCCCCTCTTTAAAAAGGCGCTAAAGAGGGCAAAGGATTTTTCTTTTGGAATAGAAATTAAACATGCCGATAGGCTTATAAACGCATCGAAAAACGGGAAGGGATTCCCGTTTAATCTGCCATAGCCCCCCGTTTCTTAATCCGTGCGGCTCTTGGTCTTGCTCACTGTTTTTCTATCTCCTGAGCCGCCCTGTTTTCTTCCTCTATCCTGACATTTTCAGCGCCCGCTGCCTTTTTGGCCTTATCCTGGGCTGTGGTTAGGGTATCGACATACTTGTTGACTATTTCTTTCGTTGATTCCGACGATTTCGCGGGCTCCTGCTGCGGGTTATTTGATTGGCCTGTGCAGGAAAATATGAGCATCGAAAAGAATAACGATGCAATTATGGCGCGGATTTTAAGTTTAGACTGTTTCATAAAAAAACAGGGCCGGCAAAGGCCGGCCTTGTTATCTTAGTGTCCCGCATGGCTGTGCTGCTCTGCATCTGAATGGGCATGGACATGCTCATGTTCATGAGCTGCATGCCCTTTCTCTTCCGCCGCAGTTTCAATCATCTCTACCTTGCCGGTTGTCATATTATAAACGCCCGCGGCTATCTTCACCTTCTTTTCCTCCACCAGATGTTTTATGATGGCGCTCTTTTGAGTGAGGGCTGCGGCGGTATTTTTGGTATTTTCCAGAATCGCAGCATCCAATAATTTATCCTTTTCCTTTACCTGCGCCTTTGCCTTTTTTACTGACGGGGCAATCTTCTTTACGATGGAACCGATATTCCCCTCAGGCCTTCCGCCATCAACCGTTGCCTTCACAGCGCCGCACATCTGATGGCCGAGAACGAGAATAAGCGGGCTTCCCAGATGTTCCACCGCATACTCAATGCTTCCCAGTTCAATCGGGTCAGCAATATTGCCTGCGACTCTCACCACAAAAATATCGCCCAGCCCCTGGTCAAATATATGTTCAGGCGGCACTCTGGAATCAGAGCAGCTTAATATCACTGCAAAAGGATGCTGCCCTTTTGCAAGCTCTGTTCTCCTGGCATCGCCGATGTCTTGTTGCGCCTGTTTCCCTTCCACAAAACGTTTATTGCCGTCAATCAGCCTGGCCAGCGCCTCATCCGCTGAAATGCCGGCGCCTTCAGCGGCAAACACCATCCCTGAATATGCAAACAGAATGGCTAAAATGCCTATGCTTGCCAAAATCCTCTTCATTCTCAACATGCCCTCTCCTCCTTTTATACACAGCGACATAAATAGTTGCGCATACAGAGCGTCAGAACAAAGCAGACCAAGGCGCGACGAAGGTGAGGAGTGAGGCGTATTTTTAGCATACGCCGCAACGACGAACCGAGGAGCAACGCAGGTATGCGAAGT
>JACQEJ010000073.1 GCA_016200645.1 Deltaproteobacteria bacterium
AGATACTCTATCAAAGGCTCTGCATACGATATTGCAAGGGATATTCTGAAACGGCCTTTGTGCGATTTAAGCTCTTGTATGGCCTTTAATATCTTCTCCTCGGTCTTTTCCCCCATGTGCGGCAAGTCTCGTATCTTTCCCTGTGTAGCAGCTTTTTCCAATTCCTCAACGCTTTGAATGCCGAGCTTGTCATATAAAAGCTGAACCTTTTTCGGCCCGATGCCCGAAACCTCCAGAAGCTCAAGCAGTCCGGGCGGCAGTTCCTTTAAAAGCTCATCATGAAATTTGCACTTTCCGGTCTTAATGATTTCAACAATCTTTTCATGGATGCTCTTGCCGATCTTTGGAATGTTTTCCAATTCCTGTTCATTCCTCTCAACAATAGACCTCAAGCTCTCAGGCAGACCGCTGATGATGAGCGCGGCATTCCGGTATGACCGCACACGAAAAGGATTCTCGTTTTTTATCTCCAGCAGGTCTGCTATATCTTCAAAGATTTTTGCTATGTCCGCGTTTTCCATTTTGATTGATTATTGCTGTTGTCCCACCGCCGGCAGCTTTTCCAGAACCTTCTGAACAAACTTGATGAAATTATCGCCTTCCGGGCTTTTGGTTTTATAAATTGATTCCGTCCACAAGACCTCACCTTTATCCATGTCTACAACATAAGCGGTGAGACCAAGATTGTCCTTGGCAAAGTCTCCGCCGCCGAGTCCGCCGCCTCCTCCAGCCAGAGCGCCCAATATGCCGATTCGAATTATCACCTCCTTTTCGCTATCAAGAGTTTCCACAATCTTATTTACCATAAAAGCGGTTTCAGGCACAAGATGGATGTCAAATATCTTCTCTCCGATCTGAGAGCCGAGCGGAATGGCTGTCAGGGCGGTTTCCAGAGAAGCATCAATGAACTCGTCCGGCTTGGCCTGCAACAGGGCCTCCAGCGTTTTTTGCTGCATGACCTGCCACTCGTTGACGCCGGGTATCTCCGTTAAATCTTTTACAGAAGAAAAGGAATCTTCCGGCATAACATCCAGCAACGTAAGGCCGGACACGGTTTTTACGCCCTGGCCCCTTGCCCAGATGATACGGCCTGTTTTCACATCCACCAACTTGAACCCGGCCCGCACCTTTCTGGCATTGTAAACGCCTGAGGTTATATCGTCAAAGTTAAGCAGATAACCGTATATTACGCCGTCCACTCCCAGCAATTCTCCAAGCTGCTGCGGAGTAGTTATATCAACCTGCGCCCCCAGAGTAATACCCAGCCTGTCTTTCAAAACTGCATCAACCTCGGCAAGGGGTTTAGTGGAAAAATATTTTTTTATCTTTTCGTGAAATATCGCCCTGACCACAATCTGGCCGTTGATATCGTTGGCGGCATTAGAGAGGGGAAGCACGGCTACGGTGTAATCCTGATAGCGGGGAACGGCCTCAATATTTTTGTGAGAAAAATAAGAACAGGAGGCGAGAAAGAGGACTATTATACAGGATAAAGATTTTTGCAATGTTTGCATCTTTCATAAAAATACTATCTTTGGCTGCCTACATAAAGCTGTCCAATAATTGGATATGCCCTTTGTCTTTGGCTTTATTGTAGTATTCCTTGTCAAAGGTTACAAATTTCCCTTTTTCCAGGATGGCAATCGCATGATATGCCGCGTCATAAAATGTTACCCTTTTACTCTGCGTAAGCTCTATCATAATGGACAGGAGCGCCCCGCTGATTTCTATCTCGGGGAACTCATACTGCAGGAGTTTTTCCATAATAGCGCCGACGTAGAGAGGCTCCCGCCTTGTAAGGATGTTGCCCACCTCATAGCGCCAGAGGGGCGGAACGACTATCTCGTGTTTCCCGTCAAGCCAGCCGGAGAGAATAGCCAGGGCGTTTTCTCTGTGCATCTCATCATCCCGTAAAACCCATTTCAAAATCACCGAGGCATCAGGCACAATAATCTTCGGAGAACTCAATGTCTTCTCTCTTTCCTTAATTCCGCTACGATCTCTTTTACCGAAGCGGGACGCGTGCGGGAAGATATCTGCAATAGCTCCTCTGTCGCCTTTTTTCTCTTTAAAAAAAGAATCTCCTTTCTGAGCGCCTCGTTGATAACCCTGCTCCGCTGACCGGCGGGTATCAAATCGTTCAAATCCTTTTTGATTTCCTCATCCAGCACAAAGAGCATCTTCTTTGCGGTTGACATGACAAGCCCTCCAGTTCAATATATATCTTAAATATATACCATCGAATGCCGGTTGTCAATAACTGCGCCTTACAACTCCACCCCGTCTATCTTCGCGCCGCAATGCGGACATTTTGAATCTTTTACCACATTCTTCCGTACAGCAAAGCCGAACCTTTCGATAATCTTCTTTTTACAATTGTAGCAGTATGTGGATTCACCGGGGTCGCCCGGCACATTGCCGGTATATACATACAAAAGCCCCTCTTCAAGACCTATCTCCCTTGCCCGGTCAATGATGGAAACGGGCGTCCTCGGCAGGTTGTTCAATTTGTAGGTGGGATAAAATGCGCTCAAATGCCACGGCATGGTCTTGTCTGTCTTGTAAATCCATTTTGCAATCTGCCGTAGTTCATCCTCTGAATCGTTTTGCGTTGGAATGATGAGAGTGGTGATTTCAACCCAGATGCCGCACTGGCGCATATACTCAATGGCCTCAAGCACTGGCGCAAGGCGCGCCCCGCACACGCGCTTGTAAAACTCCTCGGTGAACGCCTTGACATCCACATTGGCCGCATCCAGAAGCCCTTTCATCCCGTCAATACACTCCTTTGTCATAAATCCATTGGTGACAAAGGTGTTTTTCAACCCCATCTCCTTTGCAAACTTCATGCAGTCATACGCAAATTCAAAGAATATGGTCGGCTCGGTGTATGTATAGGATATGCTTTTGCAGCCTGTTTCCAATGCCTCGTTGACAATCTCTTCAGGAGTTATATCTTCGCCGAGGATGCGCTTTTCATCTTTTGGCATCTGGGATATTTCGAAATTCTGGCAGTGGAGACAGCGGAAATTGCAACCCACTGTTGCGATGGAATAGGAATGGCTTCCGGGCTGGAATTGAAAGAATGGTTTTTTTTCTATGGGGTCTATGTGATGTGCAATTACCTTTCCATAGACAAGGGTGTAGAGCGTTCCGCCTCTGTTTTCCCTGACGCCGCAGATGCCCCTTTTGCCGTCCGCAATCTTGCAGTGATGCGCGCAGAGAAAACAGTTGACATAATTTTTATCTGCTTTGTTGTAGAGACGGGCTTCCATTGTTTAGCTCATGGCTGATAGCTCATAGCTGATAGTAAAAACTATGAACCATGAGCTATGAGCTATCTTTCCCACACCACCCTCGTCACCCTATCCTCCGTCCATTTAATTTCCAAATTACCCTTGAATGCGCTGTGAATTTTTCTGCCGATGCGCTGGGCGAGTTTTTCGTGGGTTGTGGTAATATTCACCGACTTGCCGTTGTCTTTGATTTCGCTGATCCTTTCCAGAGGGTTCAGTCCCATTGCCCGCTCCTCTTCATTTTTTATCAGGTTCAAAATATCCTGCTTATGCCCTTTGAGGTAATCGCCTTTCAAGGTGACAAACCCTTCGGCGTATCTGTCCCGTATCTTCTGACATGCTGGGCAGAGGACAACAAGGGTCTTTTTGTGATCCCCTTTTTTCTTGTAAAGCGCCTCATCCAGCGACCACCGTTTATTGTGATAAACGGCATGACACTGCTTGCACGCAGCCATGTCATGCGGCCCCTCTTTGGGAAGATACGGATCCTTGTAAGTATCAATACCCTTCTTTGTAAACTTTACCGAAGCCTTTTTGCCTTTCATTTGGTATGCCTCCTTGAGGTTTGATTTGTATTTCAGAGATAAGCCAACAGCTTTGGGAATCAGTCATCCTCGCCGCGAATTCGGATTGCCGTTTCCTCTACAACCCATAGATGTTGAACAAGAGGCTCAACATCTATAAGGGATATTATCCGCCGAAAAACTTCCATAACATGCCGTTTCGCCTGACTGCCGAGCCTTAAAACAATAATCCCTGAAAATTCTTGAGGAGGATATGCCCCAATATCGGAAAAATCCGTATCTAAAGTAACCAGAGCGCGATTTTCATTTTTGCATACCTTGATGAGAATCGTATGTTTTACGCCCTGCAACCGCTGTTCGTTCACTGTTTTTGCATCATGCCCCGCATTCGTAAACATTTCTGCAATCTCAATCGGCATATTTTCATCTATCTTGAATTGCATGTTGGGCTACGCTGTGAGCAAGACCAGCCGCTCACGAGACAGTTCTGCGGCGTATGCTATGGCTGCTTTAACATCTTCTATGGTCAATGAGGGATAGCTTTTCACGATTTCAATCTCATGTGCGCCTTCCGCCAGATTGTCCAGTATAACCGATACCATTATTCTGGGTCCTTTGATACAGGCTTTGCCGCGGCATACAAGCGGATCTACCGTTATTCTTTCTCTCCAATTCATATATTCTTCTCCTTGCGGATATTCCGTTTACTCTTTTTTGACAACGGCATGATTAACTACAGATTAACTACATTTTTATAAAATAGCAATAATGTAGTTAAGGCTGCTCAAGGTGTGTGTGTTGCTTCCTCATCTTGTCGTTGCGGTGTTCCTCCCCCTGCCCCTTCCAGAGGGGGACAAAAAGAAAAGGGGAGGATGCCTCTCTATCTCCCATACCTTCCCACCAACTCTCCTTGAGCCAATATATGCCCTTTTATCGCCTTTTCCACATCTTTTTTTGTCGCGCCTGGCGGAAGATTTAGTTCAACATCAAGGGCGTAAACTTTGAAAAAATAACGATGCGCCGGGCCTCTCGGCGGACACGGGCCGCCGTAGCCGATCTTTCTGAAATCATTTATGCCCTGCCTTGCGCCGCTTAAAACTTCATTCTCTGGCGGCACACCCTCTGACAAAGATGTTGTTTCAGGAGACAGCCCGTAAAGAACCCAGTGAACCCATGTTCCCATCGGCGCATCCGGGTCGTCGCAGATAAGGGCGATGCTTTTTGCGCCTGCAGGCGGTTTTGTCCATGAGAGCGGCGGCGAAACATCCGCTCCGTCACAGGTGTATTTTTTCGGTATCGTGCCGTTGTCCTCAAACGCAGGGCTTTTGATTTGCATAACAGTTTCCTCCTTTGCAAGAGAATAACAAACATTCGCAAGCATAAAAAACAAAGAGGCTATGGGTATGGCTGTTTTTTTCATGATTATATCTATTGTTGATTATAGCCCATGAAGGGGAGAAAGAAAAGGGCAAAACTTGACAAACCAAGATGTTGGGCTAAACTTTATAAGAAGGATTTTAATAAGGGAATGTAGTCAGGAAAGGATGCTGTGAGAGGTTGAGATAAGGTGACAATCGTTCAATCGCTTACCATTAAAAACAGTTTGGGAGAGAGCGCGGTTCCATCTTCCATCCTCAAACTGCCCAAAGCCGCAAGCGCTGCGGTTATTATGGCAGTCATGCTGGCGCTTGCCGGCTGGATTTTCAATATTGAGTTTTTGAAGCGGGTTATCCCTGGCGCAGTGGCTATGAACCCTATGACCGCTGTCGCCTTCATCCTTTCTGCCGCCGGCCTGTGGCTTGCCGGAATAGACGTTCCAGACGCGCAGCGTCTTGCAAAAATCAGACGCACGGCATTTTTGTGCGCAGCTATGGTCGTTCTGATAGGTCTTGTGAGGCTTTTGGGATATATGACGAACTGGGATATTGGTCTGGACCGGCTTCTTTTTACTTCCAAGCTGGCCGGCGGCGCGGAGCAGGCTATCCCCAACCGCATAGCCCCCAACACTGCCCTGAATTTTCTTTTTTCCGGCTCCGCATTGTTTCTTGCCGGCTCAAGGGACAGGCGCTTCGTATGGCTCAGCCAGTGCATGTCCTTGTTCGTGGTTTTCACATCGTTTCTGGCGTTTCTGGGCCATATCTATGACATGGCCGTTGTTGCAAGTCCGCACATGGGCGGCATCATAGCCAGGCGGCTTCTGCCGGTCGCAATTCTTCTTCCTGTGACGCTTGGCTGGATACGGCTGCGGGGGCAAAGCGCAGGGCTTTACGGCACCGAGGTCGGACTGGGGATTATGGTTGCCGCCTCTGTGGTTCTACTGAACATCGTGATCCTGATGATTGCGCGCTCACTCAACCGGACGGATTCCGAACGCAAGGGGGCGGAAGAAAAAATCCTGGGACTGAATGCCGACCTTGAGCAGCGGGTTGCCGAACGCACCGCGCAGCTCGAGGCCGCAAACCGCGCAAAATCGGACTTCCTTGCCAACATGAGCCATGAACTCAGAACGCCGCTTAACAGCATAATCGGTTTTTCAGAGGTGATAACAAACGGGATGGCAGGCCCGGTCAATGGAGAGCAAAAGGAGTATGTAAACGATGTCCTTTCCAGCGCAAGGCATCTACTCTATCTGATAAATGACATCCTTGACCTTTCAAAGGTGGAGGCAGGGAAGATGGCGCTTGAGCCCGGCAGGTTTAACCTTAAGGAATTGATAGATGGAAGCCTCCTTATGTTCAGGGAAAAGACGTTGAAACACAATCTGGAACTCAGAACAGAGGTTGATGCGGCGATAACTGAGATAACAGCGGATGAGAGGAAGATAAAACAGATACTCGTCAATCTCATAAGCAATGCCTTAAAATTTACGCCCGATGGCGGAAAAGTAACCGTATACGCGAGGGAGATTAAAAACAACGGCGAAAGTTTTACAAAGATAAGTGTCGCAGACACAGGCATCGGCATAACAAAGGAAGACCAAAAGAGAATTTTCCGGCCATTTGAGCAGCTTGCGCCGTCCCTTACCAGGAATCATCAGGGCACAGGGCTCGGTCTTGCCCTATGCAAAAGGTTTGTCGAATTTCACGGCGGGAAGATATGGGTTGAGAGTGAGAAGGGCGAGGGGGCAAGGTTTATCTTTACGATACCGGCCATTCTGAAGTCTAACAAATAGAGGATTGTATGAATGGAAAGAAAATCCTTATTGTAGATGATAACGACAAAAGCAGGAAACTGATGCGGGTCATATTCCAGAAGTCAGGATATGCGACCGTAGAGGCCAAAAACGGGAAAGAGGGGATAGAGACGGCGCGGATGGAGAGGCCCCATCTTATCTTAATGGATGTTCGTATGCCTGTTATGGACGGCATCATGGCAACGAGGGCGCTCAAAGACGACCCGGCTACAAAGGATATACCGGTAATCATCACCACATCAAGCGCCATGAAGGGAGACCATGATAAGATAGCTTCAGAGGCAAGGTGCGATTATTACATCACTAAACCGCTGGATATACAAAGCCTGCTGGATATGGCAAAAAAAATTTTAGGAGGCAAAGAAACATGAAGGATGCAAAAAAATATAAACTTCTAATAGTTGATGATGAAGAAAAGAACAGAAAGCTTATGGGCGTTATGCTCAGCAGCTACGGTTATGATTTTGAGGATGCAGAAAACGGCTTTGAGGCCCTGAAAAAGATAAAAGAGACTATGCCTGACCTCATATTCCTTGATATTATGATGCCGGAGATGGATGGTTTTGAGGTGTGCAGAAGACTCAAGGAAGACACTAAAACAAACCATATCCCTATTATTATTGTAACCGCCCTTGATGATACAAAAACCAGGCTCAAGGCCCTTGAAATGGGGGCAAGCGACTTTATTACCAAACCGATTAACGCCACAGAGCTTATGGTGAGGACAAAAAATCTTTTGCAGGTCAAAGAATTCGCCGAATTTTTAAAGGAGCATAACAGACTCCTTAACGCAAGGGTAAAGGAGAAGACAGCCCAGCACCGCCTCTCACTTCAGGAGTTGAGAAAGGCAAACAGGGCGCTTGAGGAATCAAAAAAAAGGCTGAAAGAATCTTATGTCGACACCATCCAGAGGCTTACAATAGTTGCCGAGCACAAAGACGAGGATACTGCGTCGCATATAAGAAGGATAAGCTATTTCTGTCAGTTAATGGCAACGGCGCTGAACATGCCGGAGGACAATGTTGACACAATCTATTATGCCAGCCCAATGCACGACATAGGCAAGGTAGCGATACCTTCTGAGATACTACTTAAACCGGCGAGACTTACCGCTGAGGAGTTTGCCCTTATGAAGACCCACGCGACAATCGGCGGCAATATTCTGCATGGCTCCAACTCAAAGATGCTCAACATGGCTGAAAGAATCGCTTTGTCCCACCACGAGAGATGGGATGGAACCGGTTATCCAAAAGGTCTTAAAGGCGACGCTATTCCGATAGAAGGGAGGATAATGAGCATAGCTGACCAGTATGACGCATTAAGAAGCAGAAGGCCGTACAAGCCTGCGTTTGAGCATGAAGCGGCAATAAAAATAATTACAGAGGGCGACGGCAGAACAATGCCGTCCCACTTCGACCCTGAGATACTAAAGGCATTCAAGGATACCCATAAGCAATTTAAAGAGATATACGAAGGGTATAAGGATTGAGGTTCATGTTTATATTTTGAGTTTTGAGTCAAAATATCTTCGTTATCTCATCCCTCTCAAATAATTTTAGGTTTTTTAGTTTGCCATTTTCCAAAACCTTTACACCCTTTTTCCTATCAACAACCTTGCCTATTATTGATGCGTTTATGCCGTTCTTTTTAAGGCCGGCAAGAGCTGCGGCAGCATCTTTTGCATCAACGGAGATAAGCAGCGAGCCTGATGCTATGGCGCCCAGCGGATTTATGCCGAAATAATCGCATAACTTTCTGCATTCCGGAAAAATCGGTATCCTGTCTCTATCAACTATAATTCCAACCTCTGATGCAATTGCCAGCTCATGAAGCCCTGTGGCGAGGCCGCCTTCCGTGGGGTCATGCATGGCATGAACATTGCCGAACCTCACGGCAATCCCGCTCTCCTTGAGAACGTTTATCCCCGGTTTTTTGATAAAATCTTTGCACCGGTTTACAAATCTCTTGCCGAATTTCTTTTCAATCTCTTTTCTCTTTTCCCTTGCCATGATGGATGTCGCCTCAATGGCAATCCCTTTTGTAAGAATAATATCGTCTCCAATCTTTGCGCCCTGCGCGGTTACCAGCTTATCCTTTCTCACCTCTCCCAGCATCTGGCCGATGACGATTGGCCGGTCAATGCCGGAGGTAATCTCAGTATGTCCCCCGCAAAAGGAGATGTTGAGCCTTTTACAGGCATGGGAAAGTTGGGAGAATATCTTCTCCGCCATTTTTGCGTCTGCCTTGCCTGCTGGAAGCAGGATAGTTGCCAGAAACCATCTCGGCGCGCCGCCCATTGCAGCAATGTCGTTGGCATTGATGTTGATGGTGTATAAACCTATGTCTTCGGATGTAAAGGTGATGGGGTCTGTTTTGGCAAGGAGGTATTTACCCCCACACCAAAATCTTTGGTGTGGGGGTTTACTGCCGAATTCTATTACAGCGGCGTCAAGTCCGATATCAGGGCCGACAATGACGCTTTTATCGAGGATGGCATATTGCTTGAGGAATCTCTTTAATATACTGATGGGGAGCTTGCCGATGGGAAGTGTTTTTTTATTCATTGAGAAAAGAGAGTTCGGATTGAAAATTTATGTTCACTATTCTTTCTTAAATTTCTCTTTCAGCTTTTCCAGCACATGAGGCAGGGTGGTATATTCCATTTCTTCCAGCGGCAGACGGTGCGGCTGAAACGGACCGTGTCTTCGCATATACTCTGCAATATGATTTGCCTTCGTTCTCGTTTCATCAAAAGCCGGATCATCGAACATATCATGCGGTCCGATGAGCCGGCCATGCGCAATCTGAAACCCTGCTGCGATGACCCTGGGAGGGCCGTCAAACCTGGTCGGATTGGCCTCGTAAAACGGCACAGGCATTAAAGGCCCGTTGTGGGAGCCGCGCATCCACCCCTGGACAAGGTGCGGAAAACTAAACGCCTCTAAAACCTCTCCAACCGCCGGAAGACCTGCCTGACACCGGACAATCATAACAGGGTCGTCCTTGCCCACATATTTGCCTGCAATAAGACTGAGCCTTTCCGTTGATGCAACGGCTGCAATCTCTTTGTCCTTTTTTCTTAAGACTGAAGTTACCATATACCTGTCGGTAGCGCCGATGAGCGCCAGCAGGTAATATGACTCTTCAGGGCAGAAAAGCGTAATGGATTTTCCCTCTTTGACATCCAGCACATTGAAACAAAAACCTTCCACCATAGAGGTGTCAATGATAAGGCCAGCAGTATTAAACGGGTCTCCGAATATCTTGTAAAGCGGCAGATTCCATGCGCCTGATGATGTCTTGTCTGCCATGAATATAATGACAGGCTCGCTCTTTCTTTCAATAAACTCCATCTCTGCAACACCGGGCCCCATACCCTTCACAGTTCCGGTAAATGCATCTTTTAACAAATCCTGGCCTGCGCCGTATAATTTCAATTCCTTTGCATGCTCCGTGCAGGCAGTAAATGTATTCCATGCCAGTTCATGGATTGTCTTATTATCACACCCTTTTTCATGGGTCATGATAAGCTCAAGGTCATCGCCGCATCTTATTACATGAAAATCTATTAAAGTCCCTTTTTCCTTTGCGGTATGGAGTTTTTCCTTGGCAATATCCAATAAGGCAGGATGAAAGCTGCAATGGCCTACAAAACCGCCAACATCGGCCTTGATAACACTGAGTGTAATCGTCTTTTCATTTGCCATTATAACCTCCCGCTTATTCAGTCCTCATCATAGCTATCCATCGCCAGACATGCATTGCACACATCAAAAGGCACCCCAAGGTCTATGGACTCCTCTTTTGTCCTCTCAACAGCCTTTCCGCACTCTTTGCATTTTATAATAGGTTTTGCAGCCATAAGCCCTTTGTGCATTTCGTTTGAATTATAGCAGAACTTCCTGGAGTGTCAAGGAAGCCCGGTGTATCTATAGAATAATTGACTATAGAGGAAGCATATGTTATTCTTTCGCAACATGGGCTGAAGGTATTGAGATAATCCTTTCTTCAGTTTTCAGCCTATAATACGGGAGGAGAAATTGAAGACACATATTCCAAAAAAGCGGGGATTTTTAAGCACCTTTATTTTATCAACGGCAATCTTCAGCCTTCTTATCTCGTGCGCTGCGTTTCAACAGGGCAGAGCGCCGGTAACTCCCGCTTCATCTGCCGGGCATCAGACCGAAGATGCCTATTATCATTTTTCCCTTGCCCAGCTGCTTGCAAACCAGGGGAATACGGATGGCGCCATAGAAGAGTACAAAAAGGCCATTCAGCTGGATCCAAAATCCCCAGCGCTTTATACGGAACTTGCCACACTCTATATAAAAAAAGGAGATCATAGCGCCGCGCTCAAGAATCTGGAAGACGCTGTACAGGTTGCAAAAGATTATACCCCCGCCTATATCCTCCTGGGAAATGTTTATACTGCCCTTAAAAGGGATAGCGAGGCTATTGAGGCTTATAAAAAAGCCGTCTCTTTAGAGCCGGACAATCCCAAGCCATACATGTATCTGGGCATATTGTATGCAGAACAAAAAAATTATGACCTTGCCATAGAAACATTCAAAAAGCTTATCGGGGTAAATCACGAATCAATGACGGGCTACTATTACATGGCCAGGATTGAGGTGGAGCGGAGCCGTTACCCGGAGGCGGAGGAATATTATCTCAAGGCGTTGGATATAAATCCATCGGCAGACATAGTTCTTATAGAGCTTGGCATGGTATACGAATTTGAGAAAAAAATTGATAAGGCCATCGCCTACTATCAGAAGGCCCTTAAGTTTCAGCCGCATAATACCAACCTGAGGAACAGGGTCGGCCAGCTTTTGATTCAGCAGAATAAACCGGATGAGGCCATTACGGAGTTCAAGCAGTTGGAGACATACGGCAATACAAGGTTGGATGCCATGACAAAGATCGGCCTCATATATTTTGAGCAAAAAAAATATGATGAGGCCATTGTTCAATTCAGTCTCGCCCTGGCTGTTGATCCAAAGGCCCACAAGGTTAGATATTATATGGCCGCTGCGTATGAAGAAAAGGGGGAGTTTGACAAGGCAGCGGAAGAGTTTAAAAAGATTCCGTCTGACAGCGATGTGTTTGTGGACGCCAAGATCCACCTTGCTTTTATATATCAAAGGCAAGGTCGTATCGATGATGCGGCGAAGGCCATACAAGAGGCAATAAGCGCAAAAGGGGCGGATACCGTGGAACTTTACAGGCTTTTGGCCTCCGTTTATAAAGAGGCCCACCGTCTTGAGGATGCATTGGCTGTCATTAAAAAGGCCTTGGAAGCGGAACCGAATAATCCAGAACTCCATTTTACGCTCGGGGCATTATATGACGATGCCAAGCAGAGCGACAAGGCCCTGGAGGAGATGAAGACCGCCATAAAATTAAACCCGAACCATGCCAACGCCATGAACTATCTGGGCTATACCTATGCGGACAAAGGGATAAATCTGGACGAGGCATTAGCCTTGATACAAAAGGCGCTTGCTATAAAACCCGATGCCGGTTATATCATAGACAGCCTTGGATGGGTTTATTATAAAATGGGCCAGATAGATAAGGCGGTTACAGAGCTTGAACGCGCTGTCAAGTATATGCCGGATGATGCCGTTGTGCTTGAGCATCTGGGCGATGCCTATGCGAAAAAGGGTCTCAAGGATAAGGCATTGGCAATATATGAGAATGCCTCTAATATTGACCCCAAAAACATCAGGCTAAAAGAAAAGATAGAACAGCTTAAGAAAGAAATGAGAAAATGAAGGGCAGGGTTTTTCTCATTTCCTCGGTTTTTCTCAGTCTTACATCATGCGCATCTCTGACGCCTCCCTCAATGCCGCAACTTAAGCAACTTTCCCCCTGCAATGCAGCCCTCGCTGCCTCTCTGCAAAAAAGGTCTCATGAGCTCAAGACCCTGAAAGGGACTGCGTTCGTAAGGATAAATTTTAAAGATGGCAAAGAGATAGCGGGGAGGGGGATGATTGTGGTCAAGAGGCCTGACAAATTGAGGCTGGAAGTTATGGGGCCGTTCAATCAAATCACCGCTGTCATAATATACGATAGCAGAAGCTTATCTTTCCTTTCCCTTCAAGAAAACAGATTGTATAGAGATTATCCGTTCCCGATGGAGGCCTCCCGGTTTCCCAACTATCTTGCAGGCCTGCCAGCCGGAGAGGTCAAAAGTCAGGATGCAAACCATGAGACCGGTTTTTTGCCATCCGGCCCGTGCTCTGTAAATTCGGAGGACGAACAGATAATGATAAATCGCGCAGGCAATATGAAAGAGATATATATATCAGAGACAAAAGATGAACTCCATCCCATCGATGTTTCTATGGATTCCTATAAAGAGGTTGATGGGTTCATGTTCCCATTTGAGATATCTATCAGCAATAAAGAGGCCCATATTTTTATCCGATATACGAATGTGGAATTAAATCAGCAGATTTCGGATGGACTGTTTTCTTTGCCGCAATAGTTGGTCATTAGTCATTGGAAATTGGAAATTAGAAACAAGCTTATCTCCCCTTCACCAACCCCGATACCTTCACGCCCACCAGCCTCACCTCTTTTGAAAAATCTATCCTATGAAATATCTCCTGGGCTGTGGTCCATATGTCATTGAATGAATCGGTTGATTCGTCCATTGTCTTTGCCCTCGTTATGGTGTGAAAGTCTCTGTAGCGGACCTTCATGGTAACTGTCTTTGCCTTATATGCATTATATTTCAATCTATCCGCAGCATCTTTTGCGAGCTCAAACAGAGTTTCTTTTATCAGATACAAATCCCTTGTATCCTGCTGAAATGTAATCTCTCTGCTAAATGAGCTCGGTTCATAAAACGGCACAACAGGGCTTTCATCAATGCCGCGGGAATATTCATAGAGCATCCTGCCAAAGGATTTTCCGAAGTTTCTTTCAAGATACTCAGCGGGCAGCTTCGCCAGCTCGCCGATGGTCCTTATGCCCAATCCATGAAGCCTCTTTTCTGTTTTTTCGCCAACACCCCACAGTTTTCTTACGGGAAGGGGTGAGAGCGTTTTAGCTATATCCCTTTCCCTTATCGCCGTGAAGCCATCGGGTTTATTCATATCGCTTGCCATCTTTGCAAGAAGTTTATTGGGCGCTATGCCGACAGAGGCGGTAAGCCCAAGCTCCTCTCGTATCCTTTTCTTTATTTCCCTTGCTATATCAAGGGCATTTTTGCCGCATTCTGTAACATCCATAAACGCCTCGTCAATGCCGAATGATTCTATAAGAGCCGTATATTCTCGTAAGATAGACATAAATTTTTCAGATTCATTTTCATATGCTTCAAAGTCCACCGGAAGAAAAATTGCCTGCGGGCATTTCTTATATGCGGTCCTGAGGGGCATGCCTGACCTTATCCCAAACTTTCGCGCCTCATAGGACGCTGCAGACACAACGCCCCGTTTTGTAGGGTCTCCATTGCCTCCTACGATAACAGGCTTGCCTTTCAGTTCAGGGTGTTTTTTTAATTCCACCGATGCAAAAAATGCATCCATGTCTATGTGGATTATGGAACGGCCTAGCATGCAAATATTTAAGCAGGTAAGGAAGGTGAAGTCAACCCCGTTACTTGACCGCATGGCATTAGACCCTGCGGCAAGTGTGGTCAACCCCCTCTTTTTTTAATTTTTTTTAATCTTGACATCTATTTGTTTCTCTGCTAAAGTAAAGCCCTAAGTAAGTTATAGTCTGGTTTGTTCTGTTGGGTTTTAATTGCCTTTAACACAAAACCTCTATGGCTTATGAAATTTTTGAAAGGAGGTTTTGTGCAATGGCAAATGGTAAAGTGAAATGGTTCAATGAGTCCAAGGGTTATGGATTTATTGAGCAAGAATCCGGCGAAGATGTCTTTGTGCACTTTTCTGCTATTTCAGGCGATGGCTTTAAGACCCTGAAAGAAGGGCAAAGTGTGCAGTTTGATGTCGTAAAGGGCCCCAAAGGCCCTCAGGCCGCAAATGTGATGCCTCAGTAAAAAGAGGCCGCAAGATAACCGAAAGAAGCCTGCCCTGGTGTAATATCAGGGCGGGCTTTTTTGTTGAAAACGCCATCTCTGTCAAATACTGCGTCAAATCTGCTTAGGATGGCGATTAAAAGGGTGGCCGGCCCATCAGGTATCTTTATTATTAGCAGCCTTACAGGTTTATCCCTTGCAAATACGGGCTGATTTAGATATAAGATCTATTCTGTGCGTTATTATCCCATCTTTCTTGATATAAAAGGCAAATCGTGCATCGTTATCGGAGGAGGAAAGGTTGCGAAGAGAAAGGCCTTATCCCTCCTTGATGCCGGCGCAAAGGTTTTGGTTATCAGCCCCCAAATTACACCTGCCTTAAAAGAGCTTGTCAGCAAAAAGAAGATCAGTTACTCGCCAAAAGCCTATGCATCAGGGGATTTGAAGGGTTTTTTTCTTGCCTACAGCGCAACGGATAATCCGGAGGTAAATAAGAAGGTTTTTCAAGAGGCAAAAAAAGAGGGCATTCTCTTAAATGTTGTGGATGTGCCTGATTTGTGCAATTTTATCGTGCCTTCGATTGTGGACAGGGGGGACCTTTTAATAGCCATATCTACATCAGGCAAAAGCCCTGCCATGGCCAAAAAGATAAGGGAGCAACTGGAAAAGGAGTTTGGCAAAGAATATGCTGTGTTTCTTGAGATTATGGGGAGAATACGGGAGAAGGTGTTGACCCCCGATAGATTCAGTCGGGGGTTGACCAAAAGCAAGGAATCTGATAAGAATAAAAGAATATTTGAAAAACTTGTCAACTCCAATATGCTGGAGTGGATAAGACAGGGTAGAAAAAAAGAGATGAATAGGTTTCTTAAAGAGACATTGGAGAAAGCAGGAAAGAGGCAATAGGCTATTGGCTATGGGTTGCCGATTGCCTATAACCTATTACCCATAGCCTATCAATGAAATGAACATCATATTTTTCTACATAACAGCAACCCTTTATCTTGCAGCCACATTCATATCTATAGCCTATCTTATATTGCACCATGAGAAGATTATAAGAGCGGCAAATATGGTTATATTCGGCGGGATTTTCTTTCATACGCTCACTATCATAAGCAGATGGATTGAGGCAGGCAGGCCGCCTTTTGCAAATCTTCACGAAGTCCTTTCCCTTTTTTCATGGATGGTCGCTCTGATATACATTTTAATCTATCTGAGATACAGGGTTGCTGTGCTCGGCGCATTTGTTGCGCCATTTGCATTATTGCTCCTGATTACTGCGTCATTTCTCCCCAAAGAGATAATCCCGCTGGCGCCGTCTCTGGCAAGCTACTGGCTTCCAATTCATGTGGGTCTTGCCTTTCTTGGAAACGCCTTCTTTGCCATGACCTTCATATTTGGTATAATGTATTTGATTCAGGAGCATTATCTCAAAAGCAAGAAGTTGAGCGGACTTTATTTTTTGCTCCCATCTCTTGAGATTCTTGATGACCTGAATTATAAATGCCTTACCTATGGCTTTCCACTTTTGACATTGGCTATTATTACAGGGGCTATATGGGCTGAGTATGTATGGGGCAGCTATTGGAGCTGGGAGCCGAGGCAGACATGGTCGCTCATCACCTGGTTTTTGTATGCCGCTCTCCTTCACGGAAGGCTTACAGTAGGCTGGCGCGGGAGAAGGGCTGCTATTTATTCCATAATCGGCTTTTTAATTCTTATAGGCTCTTTTGCGGTCATAAAAATCTTTTCATGGGGCGCTCATGCGGTTTTCAGGTAGTGCGAGGCTAAAGCCTCGCTAAATGCGAACCCCTGATAGAAGCATTCAGGGGCAGGCTCTGAAGGTTTGCGCTATAAATTGGGGGCAAATCGTATATGAATTTAATCATCGTCGGCCTCAGCCATAAAACCGCGCCTGTTGAGATAAGGGAAAAACTCTCATTCCCTGCCCAGACCATCGGGGAGCCGTTAAACAGGCTCTGTACCTCTTACGAGATAAATGAAGGGGTTATTATATCCACATGCAACAGGGTTGAAGTCTGCGCTGTTACAAGAGATATTGAAAAGGGCCTGTGGCAGGTAAAAAAGTTTTTATCGGAATATCACCATATACCCACGGAGGCATTGGACGAACACCTCTATTCCTATACATCAGAGTACGCCGTAAAACACCTCTTCAGAGTTTGTTCCGGACTTGATTCTATGGTCTTGGGAGAACCGCAGATACTTGGGCAGGTGAAAGATGCCTACGGCTATGCCCTTCAGCACAAAACCGCCGGCGTTATAATGAACAAACTCTTCCATAAGGCCTTTTCCGTTGCAAAGAGAATCCGCACAGAGACAAAGATAGGTTCAAGCGCCGTTTCCATAAGCTATGCGGCGGTGGAGCTGGCAAGAAAGATATTCGGAACGCTGGAAGGCAAAATGGTCATGCTGATAGGGGCAGGGGAG
>JACQEJ010000036.1 GCA_016200645.1 Deltaproteobacteria bacterium
TAAACCTGATCAGGAAGTTGCGCGCAAATTGACTTCATAATTCCTCCATGGGTTTGTTATTTTTTAAAATTCTATCTTCAATACAAAGTAATAGTCAACTGTTTTTGTTTCTCTCCCGTCTCTTACCGCAACCGTGCCGGCCTTTCAATGGCTCAGATATGGATAAGGCGGTCCCTTCTTCAGCCGCCTTTGTTCTCCTCCTTCTTCTTTTCCGCGCCTTTTCCCTTGCCGAATTCTTTCAAAGTCTTTGCCAGTTCCCTGAGCCGTTTTGCGACGAGGAAATTTATCGTCCCATCGGGATACGAACCGTCCGGCTGTCTTTCTCCGGCAGTTGCGCCGGTTAATATCTCCAGCCCTTGCTCCACCCGCTCTATGGGATAAACCGCGAATTTCCCTGCCTTCACCGCCTCAACAACCTCTTTTTTCAGCATCAGGTGTTTTACATTTTTCCTAGGTATAATCACGCCCTGTTTTCCGGTAAGCCCCTTTGCAACGCATACATCAAAGAAGCCTTCTATCTTCTCATTTACTCCGCCGATGGGCTGAACCTCGCCAAGCTGATTCATTGAGCCGGTTACCGCAATGCCCTGATTAAGCGCAAGCCCGGAAAGGCTGGACATGAGCGCATAAAATTCCGTGCATGTGGCGCTGTCGCCTTCTATCTCTTCATAAAGCTGCTCAAAGCAGATGGATGCAGAAAGCGTCAGGGGCGTATCCTGCGCAAACTTTTCTCCAAGATAGCTTGTTAAAATCATGAGCGCCTTATTGTGGATTCGGCCGCTCATCTTTACTTCGCGCTCGATATTTACAATGCCTGCGTCGCCAAGAAAGGTCTTTGCCGTGATTCTTGAAGGTTTGCCAAAGGCGTAGTCTCCAAGGTCAAGCACGGCTATGCCGTTTATCTGTCCCGGCACAGCGCCGTCCGTATCTATGAGGAAAGTCCCCTCTGTGATTAGCTCTCTGAGCCTGTCTTCTATCCTTGAATTTCTGAATATCAGCTCTGACACAGCCCTGTCAACATGGCCTGCAGCAACGAACTTGTTTCCATCCACACCTGCCCAGTAGCTTGCCTCTCGTATTAAATCGGTTATAGCGCTGAATTGTGCGGTAAGCTTTTCCTGGTCATTTGCAAGCCTTGCCCCATACTCAACAACCCGGCCTGCGCCTGTTTTGTCAAAGGGTTTGAGATTTTCTTCTTTGCACCGCGCAGCGATAAAAGACGCATATTTTGCTATGTTTTCCGCATTTCTCGGCATCCTGTTGTCAAAGTCCGCCTTGACCTTAAAGAGTTTTCTGTATTCATCATCAAGCGTATAAAGCAGATAATAGATATACGGGCTTCCTATGAGAACCACCTTTATATCCACGGGGATTGGCTCAGGCTTTAATGTTGTTGTGGACACAAGCCTGTATTGCTCCCACACATCCTCCACCTTCACCTCTTTATTTTTTATCATGCGCTTGAGCGCGTCATACGCGAAGATATTCCTTAAAAGGTCAAGGGCATTGATAACCAGATAGCCGCCGTTTGCCTTGTGTATGGCGCCGGCCTTAATCATGGTAAAATCAGTTACGGCAACGCCATATTGGACGCGGTGCTCCACCCTTCCAAAGAGGTCATAATAGGTTGGGTTGGTTTCAATAACAACAGGCGCTCCCTTTGTGTCCTTATTGTTCACCAGCAGATTGACGCTGTATCTCTCAAAGCTCGGCTCCATCTTCGGGAGTTTCAGGCCAGGCAGCGAAATTGCAAGCTCCTCTTTTGGCCTGAAATCCTCGGAACGCACCAGCACATCCTCTTTTACCTGCTCAAGGTATTCAATGACTTCCGGGTATTGTTTGTATTTATCTAAAAGCTCATTGAGCAGAGGATTTACAACATACTGGACGACCTCTCTGTCTAAGGCATTTATCCTCTCCTTTGTCTCTTTTTCAATAACCCTTGCCTCGCGGATTGTGTCGCTTAATCTGTCCTGCAGAATCTTGCTATCCTCCTCTATCCTTGCCTTTTCGCTTTTTGAAAGTTTCTCGAAATCATCCTGAGACAGAGCCTTGCCGTTCTTTGCAGGCACAACCGCAAGACCGCTCACGGTCTTTTTGAGGATAAAGCCCTTTTCAGCGGCCTTTTGCTCCAACCTGTAAAAAAGCGCCTTAGTCCTCTCCTGCTGGCCGTCTAATATCTCATCCCTATGCTTTTCATAATCCTTGCTTTCAAATACCTTTGGAATATCCCGCTTTAATGACTCTATCAAATCCTCCATGTCAATCTTTAATTCACTGCCAAGCCCCGGAGGTAGATTTACTGCATTCGGCCTGTCAGGGTCTGCAAAATTATACACATAACACCAGTCGTCAGGAACCTTTTCTTTGCCGGCCTTCTTCTCCAGCATGGCCTTGATAGTTGATGTCTTTCCTGTTCCGCTTTCGCCAAGCACATAGATATTGAACCCGTGGCTTTCAAGCCCAAGCCCGAAATCCATTGCCCGCAGGGCGCGCTCCTGGCCTATGGTTTCGGCCAGCGGTTGGATTTCTTCAGTTGTCCTGAATGGAAACTGTTTCGGGTCGCATGCCCAGCGCAGTTCTTCGGGTGTTAATGATTGTGGTTTTTTTGCCATAAGACCTCCCATGTTTAGCGAACTTTAAATTTTTCTATTTATGATTCCCATCTCTGCAAGTCTCTGTCTTTCATGCTCTATCTCTGTTTTTAAAACTTCAGTATCAGGCAGTTGTAATCTGTATTTTGAGGCAAATATCCTGTTATTCATTCCACCTAAGGCATATTCAACAACTGTTTTCTTTTTACCTGTGCAAAGGATTAAACCCACAGGGTCATTTTCTTCCGAAAGTTTCTCCTTATCTTGAAGATAGTTTATATAGAGATTCATCTGTCCTGCATCAGCATGGGTAAACTCGCCAATCTTCAAATCTATAGCAACAAGACATCTTAAAGTTCTGTGATAAAAAAGAAGGTCAAGGCGGTAATGGCTTCCTTCAAGGGTAATTCTCTTTTGACGGGCAACAAAGGTAAAACCGTTTCCTAATTCAAGGAGGAAATGTTCAAGGTGATGGATTAAAGCATCTTCCAGTTGAGATTCTGAATACTCATCCTTCAAGCCAAGAAATTCCAGAATATAAGGGTCTTTAATTTCGTCTTCAGGCTTGAGGAGAATAGGTTTTTCATGGGCTCTGGCGATAACAGATAACTTGCGTTTAGACAGGGCGGTTCTTTCATAGAGCATAGATTGTATTTGCCTGTCAAGTTGCCTGACTGACCAGTTACCGTTGATACATTCTGATTCATAGAATTCGCGCTGGAACGGCTCATCAAGACGCATGAGCAGGCAATAGTGTGACCACGATAATGGAAATTTCGCAGACAATGTGTGCGAAATTTCAGATTGGCCAGACAGTGTGTAGCTTTTTTCAATTTTGTTAAATTGGCTAGACACTGTGTAGCCTTTTTTTTGGTAAGCAAGATAAAATTGTCTGATATTTTTTAATTGAGGAAAACTAAAACCTTTATCAAACCTTTTTGTTAAATCTTCTGAAAGCCTTCTTAAAGTAGTTTCTCCATACTCTGCCCTTTCCTGCCCCTTCTGCTCATGCTCCACAATTCTTTTACCCATCAACCAGTAAGTAGCAACCAATGCAGTATTCACATACCGCACCGCTGTCTTGCGCCCCTGTTCAATTAGAGAAGCAAGGTCAGTGATGAGGGTGGAATAGTTTTGTGTTTTTATGTTCTTCTTCATTTTAAATTTTGAAGGTTTGACCGTACTCATTTATAAACGCTGTACTATAGGCCATTTTCGCGACCTGACCAGTTCAAATCTAATAAAGGAGCCACAAAGCCGGGTTTGTCACAACAGCTTTTATGAGTTAGGTTGTTGGAATTAAATGGCACAGCTTTTCAGGGTCAAAATCATCACGATTGCCGCGTGCTATGTTACAAGCTTTGTATGCAATCCTCCCGTTCGGTAGCTCTGTTTTTCCTTCTTTGCTGTGGGGAATTATATGGTCGACCACTGTATCGTCAAAATAGAGTGGTCGTCCACAAACCTTGCCATTGTGTTCCAACTGACACCGCCCCCCCGCTCTTCTATAAATGATGAGCTTTTCTTCATGAGTGAAGTTTCGAACAGGAAAAGCTGATTTGTAATGCAGCCGTTGCATTCTGTGAAGTGTAGTATAGAAGATGTGGTGGTCTTTGGCAAGTCTTTGGTGAATGAGCGGCGAATGAGTCCCGCTTATAAATTGGCGGAGAGGGTGGGATTCGAACCCACGGTAGGGTTTTATCCCTACAACTGCTTAGCAGGCAGCTGCCTTCGGCCAGCTCGGCCACCTCTCCGGATGATGCAATGAATCTCTGCTTGTCTTTTATACAATTATTGCGCTATAAAAGTCAATGGCTTCCTGGTTTACCCCGCACCACTTTTGGTGTCAAGGGTTTCAATATAAAACAAAAGCCTTTGAATCCAAAAGTGGCGCGGGGCCCTGACTTCTTTCATTTACTCACAATATATGTTAAACTTTGGAACGAAAAGCCGAAGGAGGGAGGAATTTATCATGAGAAAAAAATTATTTCCAGGATTACCGGTTTTTATCTGTATCACAATTGCTGCCGCTTTGTCTTTTGCAGCAGGCCATAAGGTTATCGAAGGAAAAGAGCTGGAAGCCATGATGTCCGACGGCAACCCGATGGTAATTGTGGATGTAAGAGAGCCTTATGAATTCTCAGCAGGGCATATCAAGGGGGCTGTCAATATCCCTTACGACACTGCCAAAACCAGAATGCTCAAAGAGCTTTCTCCCAATGACCGTATCGTGTTTGTATGCCACGGAGGGCCTATGGGCGATGAACTCGGCGCCATACTGGCCAATCATGGTTATAAAAATGTATATAATCTCAAAGGCGGCATGAGGAAGTGGAATGGTGCGGTTGTGAAATAAAAAATCAAATATCAAAATGCAAAATAGCAAATTAAAAATTTGAAAATAAAATTCCTTAATTTTGATATTTGATTTTTGAATTTTACATTTTATTTTTACGGGGGTGCCCGTATCGTTATCCATATTGCAAAAAAACCCCTTCTGGACAAGATACTCCACAGAAAAAAGAAGACGGCAAGAAGGCGGGAAATAGAGATCGGCGATTTATTAGAGGCCATACTCCGCCGGGCAGATGAATTTGTGCCGTCGGAGTCAGGCTCTATCCTCCTGGATGATCCCGTTTTAAAATTTGAAACCCCTGAAAAAGGGAGGCTCTATTTTATTGCCTGTTTTGGAAGGGCGTCTTCAAACATTATCGGAACCTCCATACCGAGCAACATAGGCATTGTCGGCGAAGTCTATACTTCCGGGAAATCCTATATCAGCAAGGATGTAAAGACAGACACCCATTTTTACTCAGGGATAGACAGAAAGACAAAGTTTCAGAGCAGGTCAATTATCTGTGTTCCGATAGAAATTGAGGGGGCCCGGATAGGCGTCATTGAGCTGATAAACCGAAAGGAAAATATAAACTATGAGCAAAAGGACCTTACACTGTTGAAGATATTTGCCGGATACACCTCAACCCTTATCCAGAACACCCTGGATGCCAAGATGTTTGAGAAACTCTCCCGGCTTGATAACCTTACAGGCCTTTATAATGACAGATTCTTTTTTGAATCCCTGGAAAAGGAGGTCATCAGGGCCCTTGACAAGAACCGGGATGTGAGCTTGATATTCTTAGACCTGGATCACTTCAAGGAGGTGAATGACACCCACGGGCATCTGGCAGGGAGCAGGGTTTTAAAAGAGGTCGGTAAGTTATTGGAAGAGATTTTCAACAAGACAAGGGCCGTCCTTGCGCGATACGGAGGGGATGAATTTGTCATCATCCTCCCGGACATGGATTTAACAGGCGCCGGAGAATATGCTGCAATGCTGAGAAAGAGAATAGAACGGAATATTTTTATAAAAGAAGCAGCCGGTCCAAAAGAAAAGGCGCTCAATATCAAAGGTGTTATAACCTGCAGCATAGGCGCAGCCTCTCTCAAGGAAAATGTAATGCTGCGCCGAAAGGCAGCCAGGCTGGGAACCGTTCTTATCAGTCAGGCGGACAAAGCCATGTATCAGGCCAAGGGGTATGGGAAAAACAGGGTCTGCCTCGCCCGAGGCAGATTATAACCCGCATGTGATGCAGCTGCCCTGCCTGTCCGGGCAGACAGGTCATTTCCGGCATGACTTTCATCTACACAGCCTTGCATTGATATGACAAAAATCATATTCACCGCTTCCTTATTGTTTAAAATATTCTAAAATATGCAACAAAGGAGCGGAGCGCCAAATATGTACCAAAAGATGCTGGCATACGGAAGAAAGGGCGTGCTGGCGCTGGAAGGGTGGGCTGACAGAATTTTTACGCCCCGCTATAATCCATTTTATTATCTCGGGGCAATAACCATATTCTTCCTCTGGCTGCTTCTGATAAGCGGGATATACCTCTTTATCTTTTACGAGATTGCCGCGCCGTATGAATCGGTCAACGATATTACCGAAAAGCAGTGGTATCTCGGCGGCATTATGCGGAGCATCCACCGCTATGCTGCGGACGGCATGGCGATGGCCGCAATAACGCATCTGCTCCATACCTATCTCACCGACAGGTACCGGCGCTGGCGGTGGGTTGCATGGGTTTCCGGCATTGCCCTCCTTACTGCCATATGGGCGACCGGGATTGTAGGCTACTGGATGGTATGGGACGAGAAGGCTCAGATGATAGCCGATCTGACAGCGGCATTTCTGGATTATCTCCCGATATTCGGCGATTCGCTCTCCATGTCGTTTGCCAGCAGCAATCTTATTACCAACCTCTTTTTCTTTGTAGCCCTCTTTATCCATCTCATGGTGCCGGTACTGCTCTTCATTGTCTTGTGGATTCATGTGGTGAGGATATCAAGGCCTGTTATCAACCCGCCAAAGACCCTTGCAATAATCATAATATGTATAATCCTCATCCTCTCCATTTTCAAGCCTGCCGCAAGCCTGGCCAGGGCAGACACCAATAAACTTATCTCCACGATCAGCATTGATTGGTTTTATCTTTTCTTTTACCCCATGCTGAATGCTATACCCCCATGGCTGGCGTGGATTATCCTTACAGGCAGCGCCCTGATTCTTACTCTGGCCCCGTGGCTTATCCGGTCAAAAAAACAGGCGCCGGCAGAGATTATAAAAGACAATTGCACCGGCTGTTCCCAGTGTTTTGAGGACTGCCCCTATGAAGCCATCCACATGATGCCCCAAGCAGATGATAAGGCAGGCGGAAGGCCTTATGACATGGAAGCCGTTGTCATACCAAAAAGGTGCGCAAGCTGCGGCATATGCGCAGGTTCCTGCAATTTTCATGCGGTAAATTTCCCTGAGAAAACAGAAAAGGCTGTTATGTCCGAGATAACAAATACGGTGACTGCGGCCAGAGGCGCACGGGGGCCTGTTCTCCTCGGCATTATCTGCTCATACAGCGCAGACCTCCGCAAAATTATTGACCCTGCCACCGCTGCTGTCAAAGATATGCCGAATGTAAAACTCATAACACTTCCGTGCATAGGCATGATAACGCCTTCGTGGATTGAACATGCTTTGAACGCAGGCGCGGATGGTGTTTTCATAAGCGGCTGCCGGATGGGCGATTGTCATTACCGGCTTGGCAACAAATGGCTTGAAGAGCGGCTCTCTGGCGGGAGGCTCCCGATATTGAGGCAGAATATAGACAGATCTCTCATCAGGGCATTCTGGCATTCTGCGCTGCAGACAGAAGGGTTATGGAATGAGATTAAGGCCTTTGAGCAAGATATAAAAATGAAAGCCCGGAAACAATATGCGCCGGGAAAAATTATCATGAAAAAGCGGCATCTGGCCTTTTCATCCATTGCGCTGTCAATCCCTGCGGCGCTTATCTTCTATTTCTCGGACGCAAGCTATCTCTTTTCCAATCCTCATGATTCCCTCCTGAAACTGAGCATCAAACATACCGGGAAAAGGATCGTGGAATGCGATGAATCCGCCATGCTGACAAAAGAGGCCCAAAAATACAGCGAGATGCTGAAAGAGACGGGCAGGGCGCAGATGAGCCTTGCAACGCTTGGGAAATGCGGCAGAGAGCGGTATCCGCTCTATATAGAGCTCTCTCTGGACAATAAAACCAGGCTGGCAAAGAGCTATAAGCCGACAGGCTGGAAAAGAGACGGCTCGTCATTTGTATATGAAAAATTTCCTCTCACGCCAGGGAGACACACCCTGCTTATCAAGATGCGGGACGACAAGGACGGCGAACGATTTGATTACACCTTTGAAGGGGGCATTGAATCCAGACCAGGACAAATAACAGTCATAGATTTTGACGAGCGCTCCAAGAAATTCTTTGTAAGATAATTTATGGATTGAGCCACTAATGTGTTTGACTTATACACGGGGTTGACAAGCAGAAGATGTTATACTAATATTTGTTGACTAATTGAAAGTAATCCAAAATAAAAAGGAGGCCATACTATGGACACAGTAGATGGGAACTTTTTAAGAAGATTACTGGAGGGAGATTCGGAATTCCGGAGGATTTACGAGGCGCACAAAAGCTGCGAGAAAAAGGCGGCGAAGCTGGGTAAAAAGCCGCACTTGACGCTGGAAGAAGAGAAAGAAGAAAAGAGACTCAAGAAGATGAAGCTGGAGCATAAAGATAAAATGGAGGGATACAGACTAAAAGCCTATAAGTTGTTAGACGGTAAGTAAAAACTTTTAGACTATTAGACTTGTAGGCTTATAGACTCTTTTTACTATGCGAAGTGATAGAATAAAACGAGGTCTTGAAAGGGTTCCGCACAGGGCGCTTTTGTATGCGACCGGTTTGACCAAAAAGGAGATGGAGAGGCCGTTTATCGGCGTTGCCACTTCTTTTAACGACCTTGTGCCGGGGCATATCGGCATGAGAACTTTGGAGCGGTTTATCGAAAAGGGCGTGCATACCGGCGGCGGGCATTCGTTCTTTTTCGGCGTTCCCGCAATCTGCGATGGCATTGCTATGGGCCATACGGGTATGCACTATTCTTTGCCGAGCCGTGAACTTATCGCAGATATGATCGAGTCTGTTGCAGCAGCGCACGCGCTTGACGGCCTGGTGCTTCTCACAAATTGCGATAAGATAACGCCCGGAATGCTCATGGCTGCTGCGCGGCTTGATGTGCCGAGTATTGTCGTGACCGCAGGGCCGATGCACACGGGCATGTATAAGATGAAGCGCCGCTCTTTTGTGCGCGACACTTATGAGGCAATCGGGAGATTTAAGAATAAGGAGATAACCGAGCAGGAGCTTTCGGATTTGGAATTTTGCGCGTGTCCGGGCGGAGGCTCGTGTCAGGGCATGTATACCGCGAACACGATGGCGTGCGTGACTGAGGCGCTCGGCATGTCCCTCATCGGATGCGCCACCGGCCTTGAAGGCTCCGCGGACAAAAGAAGAATTGCCTTTGATTCCGGCGTCAGGATAGTGGAGATGATAGCGGAAGATTTGACGCCGCGAAAGATTATGACGCGGGATGCGTTCGAGAATGCGATCAGGATTGATATGGCCCTTGGCGGCTCAACCAATACCGCGCTGCATATTCCTGCGATTGCGCATGACGCGAACATTGAACTTCCTCTGGAGATTTTCGACAGCATCAGCAGGGAGACGCCGAACATCGTTAAGTTGGAACCTGCGGGCGATCACTTTATGGAGGATTTGGAATATGCAGGCGGCATCCCAGCGGTTATGAGCAGGTTCAAAGATTCGCTGAAGGACAACATAACAGTTTCCAAGATAACGATAAAAGAGATTGCCTCTCATGCGAAAGTTGTTGACAGCGATGTGATACGAACATTGGAGAATGCGTATTACAAAGAGGGTGGAATAGCGGTGTTGAAAGGCAATCTCGCGCCCAATGGATGCGTCATAAAGCAGACTGCGGTAAGCGATAAGATGAAACATTTTACCGGCAAGGCAAAGTGTTTTGATTCCGAAGAGGCTGCAATGCAGGCGATACTGAATGGCAAGATAAAGGCGGGCGATGTGGTGGTGGTGCGCTACGAAGGCCCGAAAGGCGGGCCGGGGATGCGTGAAATGCTCGCGCCTACAGCCACGATAATCGGCATGGGCATGGCGGACAAGGTTGCGCTTATCACGGACGGCAGATTCTCCGGCGGCACCCGCGGGCCGTGCATAGGA
>JACQEJ010000074.1 GCA_016200645.1 Deltaproteobacteria bacterium
GATGCAATTGAAGAGGCGAAAAAAGACGATAGACAGATGGCGTTTCTTTTAAACCCGACAAAGATAGAACAGGTAAAGGCGGTTGCAACAGCCGGTCAGGTCATGCCGCAGAAGTCCACATATTTCTATCCGAAACTTTTGTCAGGTTTGGTGATAAATCCGATTGAATAACCTCCATCCTGACGAAACCATTGACGACCTTGGCTCATATAAAATCATCCAGAAAAAGAGCGGCTATAGATTTACAGAAGATTCCGTTAGTCTTGCCGATTTTGCCCTGCCGTTAAAACCCACGGATTCAGTTATAGACCTTGGAACAGGTTCGGGTGTTATCCCGCTCATCCTTGCCCAAAAATCTCATGTTCAAAATATTATCGGCATAGAGATTCAGGAAGGCCTGGCAGAACTTGCAAAGAGAAATGTGGAATTAAACAACCTCTCCTCGAGAATCCAGATAATCAAAGGCGATTTGAGGGAGCTCGTTCATAATAAACTTTTTCAAGAACATTTTTTTTCTGTTGTCATAAGCAATCCTCCCTACACAAAACCCGCCTCAGGAAGGATAAGCCCTTTCCGTGAGAAGGCTGTGGCAAAAACGGAGCTCGCATGCAGCTTAACGGAGATTGTAGAGGTTTCAAGATATCTGACGGCTGAAAAAGGAAGGATTGTCTATATCTATCCGGTCTCCGGATTGCAGAAAATGCTTTCTGTTATTAAAGGCCATGAATTGGAGGTAAAGAGGCTAGGGTATGTTTTGCCGAAGGCGGGCTGCGAGGTTAAACGGTTTTTGATAGAAATGAGGCGCGGCGGCAGCGGGTTGTAATTGAAAACAGGCAGATGATGTGTTATAAAAACTGAAATCAATTTATCAGGAGGCATTCAATTGGCAGAGAATCTTGGGGAATGGAAAAGGAGTCGCTACTGCGGAGAGTTGACCGCGGCAAATATAGGCGCTGAAGTAACTCTCATGGGCTGGGTGCAGAAAAGGCGCGACCACGGCGGCTTGATATTTATAGATTTGAGGGATAGGGAAGGTCTGGCGCAGATAGTCTTCAACCCTGCTGTGGATGCAGCATCCCCCAATAGAAACATTCGGGGGCAGGCCCATGAAAAGGCCCATCATATACGGGGAGAATTTGTTCTGGCGGTAAAAGGGACAGTTTCAAAAAGACCTGCCGGTACTGAAAACCCTGCGTTAAAAACCGGAGAGATAGAGATACTTGTAAAGGAGCTCAAGATATTGAATGAATCCGCAACGCCGCCGTTTTTAATAGAGGACAATGCAAATGTCGATGAAAGCGTCAGGCTTAAATACCGCTATCTTGATTTGAGGAGGCCGGGCCTGCAGAAAAATCTTATTTTGCGGCATCAGGTGTGCAAGGTCGTGAGAGATTATCTTTCTGAAAGGCATTTTCTTGAGATAGAAACGCCTATCCTTACCAAAAGCACGCCGGAAGGCGCCAGAGACTATCTTGTGCCGAGCAGACTCAGCCCAGGCCATTTCTTTGCCTTGCCCCAGTCACCCCAGCTATTTAAGCAGATACTCATGGTTTCCGGGTTTGACCGGTATTTTCAGATCGTGAGATGTTTCAGGGACGAAGACCTCCGCTCTGATCGGCAGCCTGAATTTACGCAGATAGACGCTGAGATGAGCTTTGTTGACAGGGAAGATGTGATGGGGCTTATGGAGGGGCTTATTGCAGGGATATTTAAAAGCGCCGTTGACATCGAATTGAAATTGCCGTTTCCAAGAATGAGCTACACAGAGGCGGTTGGAAGATACGGGCTTGATAACCCGGACACCAGATTCGGACTGGAACTTAAGGATATTACTGCTCTTGTAAAGGATTCTGGCTTCAAGGTGTTTGCTGACGCTGTTAAAAAGGGAGGGTTGGTCAAGGCGCTCAATGCCGCCGGCTGCGCAGAATTTTCCAGAAAGGAGCTGGATGAGCTTACATCGGTTGCCAATTCTTATGGCGCAAAGGGTCTGGCGTGGGTGAAGATTACGACCGAAGGCTGGCAGTCTCCCATAGCAAAATTTCTCGCCGATACTGAAAAAGATGGCATAAATAAGGCTCTTGACGCAAAGGCAGGGGATCTCCTTTTATTTGTCGCGGATATTCCAAAGACAGCCAATACGGCGCTCGGGAGGGTGAGATTGGACCTTGCAAAGGGATTAAATCTCATCCCGAAGGATACATTTAACCTCGTCTGGATTACTGATTTTCCGCTCCTTGAATACGATGAAGAGGAAAAAAGATTTGTCGCTGTTCATCACCCGTTTACATCGCCTCTGGACGAGGATATAGAAAAACTTGATGCAGCGCCTCTTCTGGTCATGGCAAAGGCGTATGATCTGGTATTGAACGGAACAGAGATAGGCGGCGGAAGCATCAGAATCCACCGACAGGATATCCAATCCATGATATTTAAAAAACTCGGCATCGGCGAAGAAGAGGCGAGGCAGAAATTCGGTTTTTTATTGGATGCCCTTTCATTCGGCGCGCCGCCGCACGGAGGAATTGCATTCGGCCTTGACAGGCTTATTTCAATCCTGTGCGGCGCAGAATCCATCAGGGATGTGATTGCGTTTCCAAAGACTCAGAAGGCCACATGCCTTATGACCGATGCGCCGTCGACGGTGGATAAGAAACAGTTGGATGCTCTCTCTTTGAGGCTTAAAACATAGGAAGGCTAAAAAGGAAGCGTCTAAAATTTCGGCCTAAGGTTAGGAGGCTCATCTTAAATTTTTCAGGACAAAACAAATTTTGCAGCGCTTCTTTCCCCGACCCCAGCGCCTTCGTATTTTGCTCTGCAAGGCAGTTTTCCGGAGACTTCGTTGCAGCACATTCAGTGGGGTCTTGGCTCAGGAAAATTTTGATCCACACTGCCGCGCTATCTGCGCTGTGGGAATGGTTTTGTCCTGAAAAATTTA
>JACQEJ010000096.1 GCA_016200645.1 Deltaproteobacteria bacterium
GCCGCGCGGGATGTGGCTTGCAGAGAGGATATGGGAGCCTCAACTTCCTGTTTGTCTGAAAGAAGCAGGGATGGAATATGCTGTTGTGGATGACTATCATTTTGTGAAGGCCGGGCTGAGAAAAGAGCAGTTGGCAGGTTATTACATTACAGAGGATATGGGAAATGTTTTGAAGATTTTTCCCGGAAGTGAGCGGCTCAGATATATTATCCCGTTTCAGACATCGGATAAGTTTATGGAAAATATCCGATGGGTTGAAACTCTCGGAACAAACCCGGTGGCAATATTTGCTGATGACGGCGAGAAATTTGGCACATGGCCGGGCACGCACCAGTGGGTTTATAAAGAAGGATGGCTTGAAAAATTCCTTGAGACCATTGTGAAAAATCCGGAACTGATAAAGCCGGTAACCTTTTCTGAATATATGGACAATAACGAACCTCTCGGCAGGGTATATCTGCCGACCACATCCTACATGGAGATGGGGGAGTGGACGTTGCCTGCCGAGGCATCGGAGACATATACGAATCTTCTGAATGAGGTTAAGACATGGCCTGACGGAGAGCGGATACGGAGATTTTTGCAAGGCGGATTCTGGAGGAATTTATTTGCCAAGTATCCTGAGGCGAATTGGATGCACAAGAGGATGCTGATGGTGAGCGAAACGATTGCGGAATGCGGAATGCGGAATGCGGAATTAGAATCTAAACTCCCAACCCCCAACTCCCAACTCCGAACTTATTTATACATGGCCCAGTGCAACGATGCATATTGGCACGGCGTGTTCGGAGGACTTTATCTGCCGCATATCAGAAGGGCGGTTTATGAGAATCTGATTAAGGCGGAGAATCTTTTAGAAGAAAGGCTTAAGGCTGAAGAAAAACAGGCTGAGGGCAAATCTTCTTCCTCTAACCTCCAGCCTGATAAAGAGGTCTTACGACCAGCCTTCAGCCTGATTAGAGATTTTGATGCTGATACCTTCGATGAAATATTAGTCAGGACACCGGAACTTAATCTCTTTTTGAGTCCTCATAACGGAGGCTCTATCATAGAACTGGATTACAGGCCAAAGGCTGTAAATCTTTCCAATACGCTTTCACGGTGGAAGGAAGGCTATCATCACAGGGTAAAGGCTCAGGGAGAGGGTGGCCATGCCGGCGGCACAAAGAGCATCCATGATTTAACCATGTCCAAGGAAGAAGGGCTGGAGAAGTATCTCTTCTTTGATAAAGAACAGAGACTTTCGCTGCGCGATCATTTTTTGAAAAAGGAAGAGACGCTGGATGCCTTCAGAAAATCTGCGCATGAGGAAATGGGGGATTTTGCTTACAGACCGTATGAAAATAATAAGGGGCAAGTGGCAAGGGGCAAGGGGCAGGTTATTTTTAGCAGAGATGGAAAGGTAAATGGCCAAGCGGTTTTGGTGGAGAAAAAAATATCGGTTAAGGATAATGGAATAATAATAGACTATTGTGTGAAGAGAAACTCTCAACTCCCAACTCCCAGCTCCCAACTCCCTCTACGGTTCGGCATTGAATTTAATCTTATTTTGCCGTGCTGCGACGGCATGGACGGATTCTATGATATTTCCATAGAAGACAAAGGGCTTGGTGGTTCCGGAGAGATTGTCGGCATAAGGCAAATAGGTTTAGTGGACAAATGGACAAAGATGAGGGTGGATTTCGGTTTTGACAGGGATACCTCTTTGTGGAGATTTCCTGTAGAAACCGTTTCCATATCCGAGGCCGGATTTGAGAGAAATTTTCAGGGCTCATGTATTTTGTTTTTCTGGGATATATCAATGGACAAGAGTTTTGAAGTAGGTTTTAAAGTTAAGGTGGAAGCAATTTAAGCGTCAGAGAGTCAAAGAATCAGAGTGTCAGAGAAAAAACTTTGACTCTATGACCCTGTGATACTTTGACTCTTCTATTAAGCTATGACTAAAAAATTATCTCCAACTCTCATAAAAAAGATAAAGCCCATTAAACTCTTGTGCCTTGATGTGGACGGGGTTATGACCGATGGCTGCATTATCTATGACGATGACGGCAAAGAAATAAAGGTGTTTGATGTTAAGGACGGACACGGCATAAAGCTCCTGATGCGTGCAGGCATAGATGTGGCGATCATCACGGCAAGAGAATCCAATGTGGTGCTTCACCGCGCGAAAAATCTCGGCATAGAAACTGTCTATCAGAAGGCAATGGATAAGGTGGCGGCCTTTGAGGATATAGTTAAGAAAAAACAATTATTGCCAAACGAGGCTTCATATATGGGAGACGAACTGGTGGATATACAGCTTTTGCGCAGGGTTGGCTTTGCCGTTGCGGTTAAGGATGCGGTAGCTGATGTAAAAAAATATGCGGATTATGTAACTGCCAGAAACGGCGGTTATGGCGCTGTGCGAGAGATTTGTGATTTGATACTTAAAGTGCAGGGGAAGTGGGAGGAAGTAACGGCAAGGTATTTTGAGTGATACAAAATTAAGATCAATCCCTCGGCGCCTCCAGCATCCTGTCTAATGCCCTCTTTGCCTGTATTCTTATATCCTCCGGCACCTTTACAATTCTATCCATTCCCTGCAATGCCTCCAGCACATCTTCCAGCGTGATGAGTTTCATGTTCGGACAGATCAGACTTTTGGATGCAAGAATGAAAGTTTTATCCGGGTTTTCCTTTTTAAGGCGATAGAGGATTCCCATCTCCGTGCCCACGATAATGGTCTTTGCCATTGTCTCTTTTGCAAATGCATACATTCCTGATGTGGAGCGCACGGCATCCGCAAGGTCAATCACCTCGGGCCTGCATTCAGGGTGGCAGACAAAGACCGCATCCGGATATCTTTCCTTTGCCTTTAAAACTTCAGCGGCTTTCAACTTTTCATGCGTGGGGCAGAAACCATCCCACCACTCCATCTTTTTCTTCGCTGTCCTTGCAACATACATGGAGAGATTTCTGTCAGGTATCATGTAAACTTTTTCTGACTGCACGGAATTTACAACCCTCACTGCATTTGCGGATGTGCAGCAGATGTCGCTCAATGCCTTTACTTCAGCGGTTGTGTTCACATACGTCACAACCGGCACACCGGGTCTCTTTTCCTTTTCTTTTTTCAAATCCTCTGCCGTTATCATATCTGCCATAGGACAGCCCGCATCAAGTCTTGGCAGGATAACGGTTTTATCGGGACAGAGGATAGATGCGCTCTCTGCCATAAAATGCACGCCGCAAAAAACGATCACTTCCGCGTCCGATTTTGCGGCAGCCTGACTTAAAGCCAGAGAATCTCCGCAGATATCCGCCGCAGCCTGCACCTCGTCCCGCTGGTAATTGTGCGCAAGCATAAGGGCGTTTTTTTGTTTCAATAAAGCCCGGATTTCTTTTTGGAGGTCTTTGGTTTCTTTCATAAAAACAGGCGCGGGGTCAAAGGTATTTTATTTGGCGAGCCTTTCCTTGACCAGCTTATTCAACACCTGCGGATTTGCCTGTCCCTTGGTCGCCTTCATGGTCTGACCGATAAAAAAGCTGAAGAGTTTTTCCTTTCCTCCCTTATATTCAGCGACCTCTTTGGGATTGGCGGCAATCACTTCGTCTATCGCCTTTATCAATGCGCCCTCGTTTGAAATCTGGACAAGCCCTTTCCCCTTTACTATCGCCTCCGGGTCCTTGCCTGTTTTATACACATCCTCAAACACTTCCTTTGCGGTTTTTAAATTGATACTCCCTGCATCAACCATCTTGAGAAGTTTTGCAAAGGCTGAAGGCTGAATGCTGAAAGTGGAAGGCTGTGTTATATCTTTGCCGTCCTCTTTGATCAGCCTCAACAACTCCCCCATGACCCAGTTGGACACATTTTTGCCAGCAGTTCCTTGCCCCTTGCCCCTTGCCCCTTGCCCCTCGTATTTTTGGACGCACTCTTCATAATAATTCGCCAATTCCTTGCTTGCGGTTAAAACACCTGCATCATAGGAAGGGATGCCATATTCTTTTATAAACCTTTGTCTCTTTTTTGCCGGAAGCTCCGGCAAGGTATTTTTTATCTCCTCTATCCATGCCTCATCAATATGCAAAGGAAGCAGATCGGGTTCAGGAAAATAGCGGTAATCGTGCGCCTCTTCCTTGCTCCGCATGGAAACGGTTATCCCTTTATCAGAATCAAAGAGCAGTGTTTCCTGAATAACCTTGCCGCCGTCCTCTATAACCTCTATCTGTCGGTTTACCTCGTAATCAATTGCCTTTTGCACAAATCTGAATGAGTTCATATTTTTAAGCTCTGTCTTTGTGCCAAATTCTTTCCGGCCCACAGGCCTTATGGAGACATTTGCATCGCAGCGGAAACTCCCCTCTTCCATGTTGCCGTCGCAAATCTCAAGGTAAACCAGTATGTCCCGGAGCGCTTTGAGATATTCCACCGCCTCTTCTGAATTGCGAATATCCGGCTCGCTCACAATCTCAATCAGAGGAACGCCAGCCCTATTCAAATCAACAAAGCTAAAATCCGCATCCTCATAGCTCTCGCCGTGAAGGAGCTTTCCTGCGTCCTCTTCCATGTGTATCCTTGTTATGCCGATGCGCCTTTTTGCGCCGTTTACCCCCACACCAAAATCTTTGGTGTGGGGGTTTACTTCAATATCAACATAACCCTTTTGTGTCAGGGGTTGGTCATACTGGGAAATCTGATACCCCTTTGGCAGGTCAGGATAAAAATAGTTCTTCCGCGCAAAGATGCTTTTGTCGTTAACCTTGCAATGCGTTGCCAGAGCCATCTTTATGGCATATTCAACCGCTACCCTGTTTAAAACAGGGAGCGTTCCGGGCATTCCAAGGCAGACCGGACAGACCTGCGTATTCGCCTCTGCGCCGAATTTTGTGGAACACCTGCAAAAGACCTTTGAGTTTGTCAAAAGCTGGGCGTGGACTTCAAGACCGATAACGGCTTCATATTGCATCTTAAAACCTCTGGCGTGAAATATTAATGCAGTGTAAAACTAACAGATATTATATTTGAAATCAAGGGATGTTTTTGAGAAAATGAAACACCATGGCCGGAAATAAAAAGAATAAATTTATTTTTCTAAAACCCCAAAAATAGACTTTGATTTTTGGGGGAACCTGCAAGTTGCCTGCCAGACGAGGCAGCGGACAATTTTTACGACGAGCCGTATGTTCACCGATACGGTGAGGAGTAAAAATTGTCCGATAACGAAGTATGGCAGGCAAATCCTTGACAAAATAATAGAGTCATTTACAATCATTGCTTTAAGAATCTTCTACGGAGGTAGCATATGAAACTTCAATTACAGATCACTGCCCGCAATTTTGAACTCACGGACCTTATGAGGGAACATATCCGGGAAAAGGCAGAAAAGCTGGACGGCTTTTACAGCGACATTATGCGCTGCAGGGTGGTGGTGGAGGTTCCGCACCGCCATAAGCATAAAGGCATATTGTATAATGTGCATATCTATATGACATTGCCAGGCGGAGAGGTGGTAATAAAACGCGAACCCGGCGAAGATATATATGTGGCAATAAGAGATGCCTTTGATGCAGCGCGGCGCAAACTGGAGGACTATGCCAGACGGCAGCGCGGTGATATAAAACGGCACGAAGAAATCCCCCCTGCAAGAATAAGCGCTCTATTCCCGGATAAAGGCTACGGCTTTATAGCCACATCGGACGGCCGGGAAATCTATTTTCACGAAAATAGCGTGCTGAATGATGACTTTAAGCATCTGAAGGTTGGGGCAGAGGTGCATTTTGCAGAAGAACAGGGAGAAAAAGGGCCTCAGGCCAGCACAGTGAGGATGATAGGAAAATAGAAACTACTTTCCCTGAAATCCTTTGATATCCCCTACCCTTTCAAGGATAGGTGGATGGGAATAATAAAGGGTTACATAAAGCGGATGCGGGTAGAGATTGGACAGATTTTTCCTGGAGAGTTTTTTCAGGGCGCTTATCATACCTTCCGCATCTCCGGTCAGCGCATAAGAAACCCTGTCCGCCTCCCGTTCATGCCTCCTGATAAATGCGTTCATCAGCGGCTGTAGCGGAAGCGCGACTATTCCGGCAAGAAATGCCAGTATTGCCAGCTTTACAAAAATGGTGTCAGCGCTGATGTGAAAAAGTCTCATAAGATAATCGCCCAGGGTAAGTTTGAATGATATATAAACGGCAATGAGGGAGAAAGACTCCAATACGGCAAGCATCTTCAAAAGATGTCTCCTCTTCCAATGTCCTATCTCGTGGGCCAGAACAGCCAGTGTCTCTTCATGGCTCATAGCCTTAAGAAGCGTATCGTAAAGCACTATCCTCTTTGTCCTTCCCAGGCCGGTAAAATATGCATTCGTATGCCTGCTCCTCTTTGACGCATTCATCTTCAGTATCCTGCTTATATGAATACCAACCTTATCCGTAAGTCCCGTAATCTTTTCTTTTAAGATTTCATCCTCAAGGGGTGTGAATTTGTTAAACAGGGGCTCAATCACATACGGGGATATATACATGACAAAAATACTATAGGCAAAAAGAAAACACCAGACGAAGAACCACCAGTAATCAGGACTCCGCTGGATGAGCCAAAGCGCGGCGAATAGCAATAAAGACATCATCACGGTTGACAGCATCAGTGATTTTATAAAGTCAGCTATCCAGAGCCTCCGGGTCATGGTATTGAATCCATACTTGCTCTCTATTTTGAATGTGCTGTAAAGGCTGAAGGGAATGGAGAGGATATCTCCGGCATACGAGAGGAGTATAAAAAAGAGCCATCCTGAGATAATGAAGGAAAGGTTGAGCGATGCAATCCATGAGTTGTATGCATTCAACAGGCCGCCGAACATAAACAGAATTATCATCACATTTCCCACAAGCGAAGAAATGATGCTGAGTCGGGCCTTATCCGCCTCGTAATCCTGCGCCTTTTTAAAAAGCCCGGCATCCACCTCCCCTTCAAACTCAGGAGGCACAGCAGAGCCAAACTTCCTCATATACCTGAGATTGAGATACAGGACCCAATATTCAAATGTCTCTTTGATGATGTAAAGACAGAGGATGAAAATAAGAAGGGTATTCATGGAGGCTATATTCTATACCCTTTTTCAGGCAAATATACAAGCCGATGCCGCCGGAAAGGACGTTTGAATGTTCCCAATTGCCTCTTCCAAAATCAGATAAAGTATGTTAGGCTCTATCTTCTATGCAGCACGCAAACTTTGTTCATCTGCACCTGCACACCCAGTACAGCCTTCTTGACGGCGCCATAAGGCATGACGATCTTTTCAAGCTCGCCAGGGAGTATAAGATGCCTGCCCTTGCCATGACCGACCACGGCAATATGTTCGGCGCCATTGAATTCTATGAGAAGGCTTCGCATCATGGCATTAAGCCTATCATTGGGTGCGAGGTGTATGTTGCGCCGGGCAGCAGGTTTGACAGGACAGCAGGCCGCGGGAATAAAGAAGGGGCTGAATATGAGGGTTCCCATCATCTCATCCTTCTGGTAAAAAATATAAAGGGTTATAGGAATCTGTGCAGGCTGGCTACATCCGCCTATCTTGAGGGATTCTATTACAAGCCGAGGATAGATAAGGAGCTTCTCAAGGCAAATAGTGAGGGTCTTATTGCCCTCAGTTCCTGCCTCCACGGAGAAATCCCGCACCTTATCCTGAACGGCAACAAGGAAAAGGCGCTCAAAGCGGCGGATGAATACAAGGCAATTTTTAACAACAACAGATTTTATCTGGAGCTGCAGGATAATAAGCTCCCGGAACAAAAGAAGGTGAATGAGGGGCTTCTGGAGATCAGCAAAAAACTGGATGTCCCCATCGTTGCCACAAACGACTGCCATTATCTGAAGAGAGAAGAGGCAAAGGCGCACGATATTCTGATTTGCATACAGACAGGAAAGACAGTAACTGCGACTGACAGGCTTAAGTTCAGGACAGATGAATTCTATTTTAAATCTCCGCAAGAGATGGAGACAGCCTTCAGCTCATATCCCGAGGCGATAAAGAACACCATCGAGATCGCCGAGAGATGCAATCTGGATTTCAAGCTTAAAGAGCATCACTTGCCTGTTTTTCCTGTGCCGGATGGCGAGGACATTGATATATTTTTTGAGAAACGGGCGCAGCACGGTTTGGAAAATAGATTAAGGGGTATGGAGCAAGCCGACCTGTCTGCCGAGACTCCGGCACAGGCAGGCCGTGTCGGCGTAAAAGATGACGGCAACACGGCTGCCTCGGTCCAAAAGTGGCGTTATTATGAAAGACTGGAAAAGGAGCTCAAGGTGATTAAGGCAATGGGGTTTTCAGGATACTTCCTCATTGTCGCCGATTTTATAGACTTTGCAAAAAAGGAAAACATACCGGTCGGCCCTGGAAGGGGCTCTGCAGCAGGCAGTCTTGTCGCCTATGCCCTCGGCATTACGAACCTTGACCCGATACAGCACAATCTCCTGTTTGAAAGATTTTTGAATCCTGACAGGATAAGCCTCCCTGATATTGATATAGATTTCTGCATTGAGGGGAGAGACGATGTCATACGATATGTTGCTGAGAAATACGGCAAGGATAATGTGAGCCAGATAATCACCTTCGGCCAGATGAAGGCAAAGGCGGTGATACGGGATGTGGGAAGGGCAATGGATATACCATACAGCGAGGTTGATAGGATTGCGAAGCTTGTCCCGAATATATTGAATATAACCATCGATGACGCCATGAGGCAGGAGCCCAGGCTGAAAGAGCTGAGCGATAAGGACGCAAGGATTAAGGAGCTGATGGATATTGCAAAAACCCTTGAAGGTCTTCCCCGTCACGCATCAACCCACGCCGCAGGCGTTGTGATATCTAATAAGCCTTTGATAGAATATCTGCCGCTTTACAAGGCCCCCAAGGAAGAAGTGGTGACAACCCAGTATGCCATGAAGGATGTGGAGAAGATAGGGCTTGTCAAATTTGACTTCCTCGGCTTGAAAACCTTGACTGTTATAGACAGGGTAGTAAAACTTTTAAAGCAGAAAGGCATAGAACTTGATATAGAAAATGTAAGGCTTGACGATACCGAGACATACAAGCTCTTGAGTTCCGGCAACACCAACGGCATATTCCAGCTTGAAAGCTCAGGCATAAAGGAGCTCCTCCGGAAGCTCAAGCCTTCAGACTTCGAAGACATTATGTCCGTTGTCGCCCTGTACAGGCCTGGCCCGCTGCAGAGCGGCATGGTGGATGATTTTATAAAGAGGAAGCACGGCAAGGCGGCCATTAAATATGAACTGCCGCAATTAAAAGAGATGCTGGCTAATACATACGGCGTTATTGTTTATCAGGAGCAGGTCATGGAAATCGCCAAGGTCCTCGCAGGCTTCAGCCCCGGCGACGCCGATGTGCTGCGAAAGGCGATGGGAAAAAAGCTTCCCGAAGAGATGGTTGTTCAGAGGGAGAGATTTATTGAAGGCGCCAAGAAAAACAAGGTGGAGCAGAAGAAGGCGGAAAAGATTTTTGACCTCATGGCAAATTTTGCCGGCTATGGATTCAACAAATCCCACAGCGCGGCGTATGCGCTCATCGCGTATCAGACCGCGTATCTTAAGGCGCATTATCCTGTGGAGTTTATGGCAGCGCTTTTAACTGCCGATATGGGCAATACGGATAATGTCATAAAATATATCGGCGAGTGCCGTGAAATGGCAATTGAGATACTGCCGCCGGATGTCAATGAAAGCAGGATGGACTTTACGGTCACCTCCCCCTCTATCCCCCTCGTGGAGGGGGACAGGGGGAGGATACGATTCGGTCTGGCTGCGGTGAAGAATGTTGGAAGCGCTGCCATAGATGTGATATTAAAAGCAAGGAAAGATGGAGGGCCGTTTGCATCCATAGTGGATTTTTGCACAAAGGTTGACCTCCGAAAGGTAAACAGGCGGGTTATAGAAAGCCTTATCAAGTGCGGGGCGTTTGATTCTTTAGGCGCGAAAAGGGCCCGGCTTATGGCATCCATAGATAAGGTGATGGATATATCGCAGGCGACGCAGAGAGAGAGGGAGAATGGCCAGATAAGCATTTTTCAAACAATCGGGGGCGGGAACAGCGGAACGGCAACCATAGAGCTTCCTCAAACAGAAGAATGGCACGATGCCCAGCTTTTGAGCTATGAGAAAGAAGCGCTCGGTTTTTATATCACCGGACATCCTCTGGAAAAATATGCGGAAGAGCTGAAGCATCTGGCAAACACCGACACTGATGGGATAAAAGAAAGGCAAGACGATGCAGAGGTGAGCATTGCCGGTATGGTAACGGCGGTGAAAGAGATAAATACAAAAAAAGGGGACCGGATGGCATTTATCACACTGGAAGATCTTAAGGGTTTTGTTGAGGTGATTGTATTTTCTGATGTGTATAAAAATACCGCGCCCTATTTGAGCAGTGAGGCGCCTGTTGTCATAAAAGGCAAGATTGATAAAGGCGAGGAGGATGTAAAAATTATTGCACATACCGTCTATCCTCTGGAGCAGGCAAAGACAATGATTGTGAATGTTGCTCATATTAAAGCAGATGCGGCAAGACTCGAAACAGTTTCTCTGGAAAAGATAAAAGGGGTTCTGAGCGCGCATGCAGGCAGCTGTCCTGTATATATTCATCTTGTATGGAGCGACAGGGAAGTGGTGATTGCCGTCCCCGATAAACTCAGGGTTGCTCCTTCTGAAAAATTTATAAAGGATATCGAAATGCTTCTGGGGGACGGAAGCGTTGTTGTAAATGCAAAATTGTAAACCCCCACACCTTGACCCCCACACCAAAGATTTTGGTGTGGGGGCAAGGAAGAAAAGAAGTAACCCTGCGCCAAGAGCGCAGGGCATTCCCAACAAGGTGTGGGGGTAAATTGAATGGCAAAAAGGTAAAAAGACGAAAAGACGAAAAGGTGAAACCTGTTAGTCTGTTAACCTCTTAACCTTTTAACCTTCTTTTGAACATGAAACGGAGTGACAAGATGGCGCTTCAACAATTTTTGGAATTTGAAAAACCGGTGGTTGAGTTGGAAAAGAAGATAGAAGAGCTCAAGCAGGCAGCCTTGGATACAAAGGTTGATAACAGCCATGAGATAGAAAGGCTGAGCCAAAATGCAATGCGGCTTCAGGAGGAGATATTCTCAAATCTTACGCCGTGGCAGATAACGCAGCTTGCCAGGCATCCGCTTAGGCCATATACGTTGGATTATACGCCGCGTCTGTTTAAAGATTTTATTGAACTGCATGGCGACAGAAATTTTCGGGACGACCCTGCTATAGTCGGCGGCCTTGCGATGCTTGAAAATGAGCCTGTCATGGTTATAGGCCACCAAAAGGGGAGAACGACAAAGGAAAAAGTCTTCAGAAATTTCGGCATGCCCAATCCCGAAGGTTACCGCAAGGCTGTCCGGCTTATGAGCATGGCGGAGCGTCTCAAAAAGCCGATAATAACATTCATAGACACACCTGGCGCATTTCCGGGCATAGGCGCAGAGGAGCGCGGCCAGGCAGAGGCGATTGCCAAAAATCTTATGGTTATGTCAAGGCTTAAGGTGCCTATAATTGTTGTTGTTATAGGCGAAGGCGGCAGCGGCGGCGCGCTGGCCATCGGTGTCGGAGACCGAATTTTAATGCTGGAATATGCCACCTATTCGGTGATATCACCTGAAGGGTGCGCTGCAATACTATGGAAAGACGTAAGCAAGGCGGATGTTGCGGCAAAAGCGCTCAAGATAACAGCGAAAGACCTTCATAAGCTTGGGATCATTGATGAGGTGGTGAAAGAACCCCTTGGCGGCGCGCATCAGAGTATAGATGCAATGGCAATAACCATGAAAGAGGCTCTTGTGAGGTCGCTTCAGGATTTAAAGAAGTTTTCTCAGGATGAATTGCTGGAAATGAGGTATAAGAAATATAGGGAGATAGGAAAGTTTCAGGAAATTAGCTCATAGCTCATGGCTCATAGCTGATAGTTTATAGTTTTTTACTATGAGCCACGAGCTATCAGCCATGAGCTGTTCTTAATAACTATGGACGACTTAAAAAAAATAACAGAACTCAGGGCAAAGATAGATGTCATTGACGACAAGATTCTGGACCTCCTGAATAAGAGAGCGCGTCTTGTCATTGAGGTTGGCAAGGAAAAGGTAGAGGGGAAAAGGGATTTTTATGCGCCTGAAAGAGAAAAGGAGATATACAAAAGGTTGACCGGGAAGAATCCCGGGCCTTTTCCCAATCAAGCGTTAAAGAATGTATTCAGGGAGATTATGTCCGCTTCCCTTTCCCTGGAACGACCTTTAAAGGCTAGTTATTTCGGTCCAAAGGCCACCTTTACCCATCAGGCGTGTATGGAGTATTTTGGCCTTTCCGCAGAATTTGTCCCTGAAAAGGATATTGCAGATGTGTTTGAAGATGTGGAGAGGGGGAAGACAGATTTTGGCGTGGTGCCTATAGAAAATACCATAGAAGGGGTTGTAAGCCATACCATTGACATGTTCGTAACCTCTGATATAAAGATATGCGGGGAGATAATTATGGAGGTATCCCTTTCCCTTTTAAATAAAACCGGCAGGATTGAAGATGTAAAAAAGATATGTTCCTACCCCCATGCCATCGCTGAGTGTAGAGAGTGGCTCAGGGAGCATGTTCCGGATATTCCGGTTTTTGATGTGTCTTCAACGGCAATGGCTGCACAGACCGCAAGCGAAGATCCGTCAGCCGCTGCCATTGCCAGTGAATTTGCGGCAGCCATCTATGATCTGCAGGTTGTTGAAAGAAAGATAGAAGACCATACAAATAATTTTACGAGATTTCTTGTTATCGGGAAGAAAAGCCCTGAAAGAAGCGGCGATGACAAGACATCTATCATGTTTGCAGTAAAGGATGTCCCTGGCGCGCTGTACAGGATTCTTAAACCATTTGCAGAAAAAGGGATAAATCTTACCAAGATTGAATCCAGGCCGCAAAAGGGCAAGGCATGGGAATATATATTCTTTGCGGATATGGACGGCCATGTCTCGGACAGCAAGGTGTCCGATGCGCTCAAGGAGCTTGAGGCGCAGTGTTCTTTTATGAAGATACTGGAGGCCTTAGTTCCATATCCGCCTGGCAAGCCTATGGAAGAGCTTGAGAGGGAGTTGGGGATAAAAAATTCCATCAAACTTGCGTCCAATGAAAACCCGCTTGGGCCTTCGCCTAAGGCTGTGGAGGCTGTGGCAAAGGCGCTCAAAAATCTCCACAGGTATCCTGATGGCGGATGTTATTATCTCAAGGAAAAGCTGGCTCAGCGTCTCAAGGTGAAGCCGGAGAATCTCATCATCGGCAACGGCTCCAATGAAATCATTGAGCTTGTCATCAGGACATTTTTAAGACCGGGCGATGAGGCGGTCATGGGCAACCCGTCGTTTGCCGTATATCCGCTGGTTGTGCCTGCGGCAGGCGGAAAGAGCGTGCTCGTGCCTTTAAAAAATCTGACCCACGATTTGGATGCAATGTTTGACGCGATAACGGAAAATACAAAATTGGTATTCATTGCAAACCCGAACAATCCCACAGGCACAATGAATACCAAGGCGCAGCTTGATAAATTTATCGGCAGGTTGCGTAACGATATAATCCTTATTCTGGATGAGGCGTATTATGAATTTGTTACGGATAAGGATTTCCCCGCTTCTTTGGATTATTTAAACAGCGGCAAGAATATTGTGATACTCAGGACATTTTCAAAGATTTACGGCCTCGCAGGTTTGCGCGTAGGCTACGGCATTGCGCCTGAAAAGCTCAACTTTTACATGAATAAGGTGCGGCAGCCCTTTAATGTAAACAGCCTCGCCCAGATTGCTGCGATGGCTGCCTTGGATGATGACGAGCATCTAAAAAGGTCTCAGCGAAATAACAGGGAAGGGCTTGCGTATCTCTTTGGAGAGTTAAAGGCAATGGGGCTTGAGTGCGTGCCTACGCAGGCGAATTTCTTTCTTATCAAGGTGGGCAAAGGCAAAGATGTTTACCCCCACACCAAAAATTTTGGTGTGGGGGTTTACGATGCGCTTTTAAGACAGGGCGTGATTGTCCGACCGATGGCAAGTTACGGCCTCGGCGAATACATCCGCGTTACCGTGGGACTGCCTGAGGAGAATAAGAGGTTTGTGGAGGCATTGAAAAAGACAGTAAACAGTAGACAGGAAAAAGATGGTAGAGGGTAGAAGGTAGATGGTAGAAAGAAAATCTTTTGTTTCTCCTGTCTACCTTCTACTACCTACTCTCTACTTCCTACTGCCTACTTTCACTTAAGGGGGGGTTTATGATTATCGTTTTAAGGCCGGATGCAACCAAGGAGCAGATTGACCATCTCATTGAAAAGATAAAAGACCTTGGCTTGTCAGTGCATATATCAAAAGGAAAGGAAAGGACTATCATGGGCGTTATAGGCGATGAGTCGCTGTTGGAAGGCGCTCCGTTGGCAGTCTTGCCAGGCGTGGAAAATGTAATGCCCATATTAAAACCGTATAAGCTGGTCAGCAGAGAATTTCGAAAAGAGGATACTGTAATAGAAGTGGATGGAGTTAAGATTGGAGGGAAAGAGATCCAGGTAATTGCAGGACCCTGCAGCATAGAAACGAGAGAACTTTTATTTGATGCTGCAAAAAAGGTAAAGAGGGCGGGGGCGAGGTTACTTCGGGGGGGCGCTTTTAAACCGAGGACATCTCCGTATGCATTTCAGGGGCTTGGGGAAGAGGGGTTGAAATACCTTGCAGAGGCAAGAAAAAAGACAGGAATGCCCGTTGTGACGGAACTTATGGATCCGCGGGATATTGACATTATCTATGAGAATACCGACATAATTCAGATTGGCGCAAGAAATATGCAGAATTTCAGATTGCTGACAGAGGTGGGTAAATTGGATAAACCCGTGCTTCTAAAGAGGGGTTTGTCCGCAACAATAAAGGAGTTTTTGATGTCCGCAGAGTATATTGCGGCAGAGGGCAATCATAAAATAATACTTTGTGAAAGGGGCATAAGGACATTTGAAACAGCGGTTCGGAACACCCTTGATTTAAGCGCAGTGCCTGTGCTGAAAGAGGAAACACATCTTCCTGTTATTGTAGACCCGAGCCATGCTGTGGGAAGATGGGATCTTGTAGCTCCTCTGGCAAAGGCCGCAATAGCCGTGGGCGCGGACGGCCTCATGATAGAGGTTCATTCTGACCCTGAAAATGCCCTCTGCGACGGGGCGCAGTCTTTGAAGCCTGATAAATTCGCGAGCCTGATGAAAGAACTTAAAAAGGTGGCTGAGGCAATTGGAAGGACGATGTAGATGAAAGGGGCAAGGGGCAAGGGGCAAGGGGCAGGAGAAATACACTTTAATAAAGTTGCCATAATCGGCGTTGGTCTTATCGGCGGGTCCCTTGCGATTATTTTGAGAGAAAAGGGAATTGCAAAAAATATTGTCGGCATCGGCAGGGGGCTGAAAAATCTTGAGACTGCAAAAAAACTCGGTGTTATTGATTCATACACGCAGGATGCAAGGGAGGGCGTCCGGGACGCAGACCTTGTTGTGGCTGCAATACCTGTTGCAGGTATTGCAAAGGTTATAAAAGAAGCGCTGCCTTTGCTCAAGAAAGGCGCAATAGTCACAGATGTCGGGAGCGTCAAGAAAAACATTGTCGATGAAGTAGAAAAAATCCTTCCTGATACAATTCATTTTGTCGGAGGCCATCCTATTGCGGGCACTGAGAATGCAGGCGTTGAGGCTGCATTTTCCACACTCTTCCAGAATAAGAGATGCATACTCACACCTACCAAAAAAACGAATAAAGCCGCTTTGGGGAAGGTAAAAAAACTGTGGGAGATTGCAGGCTCTGAAGTAATCGTCATGGATGCGGAAAAGCACGACAAAATCCTTGCCGCTGTAAGTCATCTGCCCCATGTTGTCGCCTATTCACTCGTGAACACCGTAAGCAACATAAATGATTTTAATGAAAGCATTATAAAATATTCAGCAGGCGGTTTTAAGGATTTTACCCGCATTGCCTCAAGCCCGCCTGAGATGTGGCGGGACATCTGCCTTTTGAACAAAGACGCGATACTTGATGTTGTCCTAAGATTTCAGAAGACGCTTAAAGGGCTGGAGGAGATGATAAAAGACAGCGATGGAGAGGGGCTTCAAAAGGAATTTGAAAAGGCAAAGGCAGTAAGGGATGGGTTGAAGAAGGGGTAGGAGTTGCCTTCAGATTGATTAGCACGATAACGATGTGGTAATCTTTACTTTACCGGTATTTAAAAAGGTATCCTATGTCATTAAAGCAATCAGAAAAAAATGCCATTGGGGAGCTAAAGAAGGTTTTAAGTGAAAAATATAGCCTCCTTGATTTTCGCGTATTCGGCTCAAAAGCAAGGGACGAGGATACTTCCGAATCTGATATAGATATAATGATTGAACTATCTGAATTAAACCCGAGTATTGAGGCTGGTATTGACAAAACCATATTCAATATCAATTTACAACACGACTGTTTTATATCCGCAGTGCTTTTCAGCAAGAAGGAGTTGGAAGAAGGTCCGCTTGACCAATCGCCGTTATACAGGGTTATAGAAAAGGAGGGAGTCTCTCTTTGACCTCCGCAGAAAAAAGGCGCGAACTGGCCATTTATCGCTTGAAACAAGCCTCAGAAACCATTGATGAGGCAAAATATCTTTTATCCGGCGGAAAAAGTCCCAGGTCTGTAATAAATAGAGTTTACTATGCAATGTTTTATGCCATCCTTGGCCTGCTGATATTTGAGCCTTACACATCATCAAAGCACAGCGGAGTTTTATCCTACTTTAACCGCAGATTTATCAAAAGCGGTCTATTGCCAAATGACATTGGCGAAACCGTGAATATTGCATTTGAGATGCGCCAAAGAGGGGACTATAGGGAATATGTCGAGCTTACTTATGAACAGGTAGAACCTTTCATAGATAAAGCTGAGGGATTTATCAAGGCCATTCGGAATTATTTGTCGGAGAGCAAACTGATTTGAATAAACGGTCGCTGTCCCTATTTTCTCTCAGAGATTTCAGAACACGCTTAAAAGGCTGGAGGAGATGATAAAAGACAGCGATGGAGAGGGGCTTCAAAAGGAATTTGAAAAGGCAAAAGGGGTAAGGGATGGGTTGAAGAAGGGGTAGGAGTTGTTGTAAGAAATCAATTATGAAAAAACCGGCAAACAATAAAAAAAAGAAAAAAACATCCAGCCTGCTTAATAAGTCAAGAGGTTGTAGCCCTTCTGAACCGGGTGAATTTTATATATCCGAAGCGACAGTCTCTTACGGAAATAACGTCAAAAAGCCCTTCACGGTTTACTATGACAATCCGGAGCCATCTATTAGACTTCTCAAAGGTGATTGCATTGAGATTTTAAATCAGGCAAGAGAAAACAGCGTTGATATGATTTTTGCCGATCCGCCGTATTTCCTTTCTAACGGAGGAATTACCTGCCATGCGGGAAAGATGGTTTCTGTAAACAAGGGGGCGTGGGATAAATCCAAAGGCGTTATAGAAAATCATAAGTTTATCCTTGAGTGGCTGAAAGCGTGCCAGAGGGTTTTAAAGCCTAACGGCACTATTTGGGTTTCCGGCACGACACATATTATTTACTCCATAGGCTTCGCGATGCAGGAACTTGGCTATAAGATACTTAACGACATTGTCTGGTATAAGCGCAATGCCCCGCCGAATCTTTCTTGCAGATATTTTACTCACTCCACCGAGATAGTTTTATGGGCAGCAAAGAATCAAAAGAGCAAACATTGTTTTAATTATCCATTGATGAAGGAAATGAATCAGGGGAAGCAAATGCGGAATGTTTGGGAAATTTCTGCGCCACAGTCGGAAGAAAAAAAGTTCGGCAAACACCCTACTCAAAAACCTGTTGATCTTTTAACCAGACTAATACTTGCCTCTACAAAAGAAGGGGATTTGGTTTTAGATCCTTTTTGTGGGAGTTCAACAACAGGGGTGGCGGCGATTTCACTGAACAGGAAATATGTGGGAATTGATTTAGAAGAAGATTATCTCAAAGTTTCTGTCAAAAGATTGGAAGAAGCTGCCGCAAATAAAGAGGCTAAACTGTTTATTGCTGGAAAGGTTGCGGGCTTATGAATACTTTTAACTCTTTTTTTAAAACATTGTTGGGCAATTCCAATATTTCATTATCACGAAATTTATCTATTGATGAAATTAGATTTGTTATATCTAAAATTAACGAGTATTTTTATACCAACTATGAAGGTATTGGTCATACAAATATTTTAGATGACGATTTTGAGTATTTTTCTGAGTTTCACAAATTTTGGGAAAAGTATCATAAAGAAATATTAAATCCCCAGATCGATGACAGCCAATGCTCGCTTGTTGCGAATGTTTTGCACGATGTGTTTATCAAATATGGCAGACCGCCTTTTTATGAGTTGTATAATACCCACGCATTAACGGCTGAAGAAATATGCAAGATAAGATATTTCTCTGCCAATCAGGATTTTAGAGGTTCAAGGGATTTTGAGGATTTGTTTGAAATATATAAAGATGACCCCAGTGTTTTTGATAAGGAAAATATCAATCAAAATCCAGAGGATTTTTTGAAGAATATTGGGATAACAAGTCTTTCACAGAATGACAAACGTGTTAAGTATGCTATTACTGCGTCCAAACTTGTAATTGACAATAAAATAGAGCCTTATGAACTCTTGTCATTTTGTCAAAATGATATTGAAAAGGTAAGAAATCTTTTGATAAGTAATCGCGGTTCTGGTTTCGGCAATAAGAAGACAGATATGTTTTTGAGAGATATGGTTGTGTTGGGAGTTTGGAGAAAGCCAAAAAACTTTGATAAAATTGATGTTGCCAGTGATATAAATACAGTCAAGGTTGCATTAAGAAGCAGGATATTGAAAACAGATATTGTTTTGATTAGTAGTTTTTTGGATATTTTCTGTTATCAATATGGTTTGATTGATGATATGAATGCGAAGGCATGGCGGAGGGTATGGGAAATATGGAAAAATAAATATCCAAAGGAATGTATAGAAAGCCCATGCCTAATTGATTATTTTGCTTACAGAGTGATAGGCAAAGATTTTTGTAAGGAATCGCTATGTATATTTAAGTGTGAATCAGAAAATCATACTTTTAAATGGCATTCAGGAAGAAATAAAACTTGCCAAATATGTTTCAAAAATAAGACAAAAAATAAAGCATATGTGCTTAATAAAATATTGCCTTGTACAGATACTCAAGGATATATAGTAATTGAAAAATCTAATTTTGTTTCCGGTGATAATCCATTATTGCCAAATCTCAAAGAATGTCCTTTTGAAGTTGCATGCAAACCCAAAACTGATATTTTTAAAAAACTGAACCCACCAAAATCTATAAGTATACTTGGCCAGACTGGATGGGAAAGTGCAAAAACAAGAGGTAATGAAGGTGGCGGTGGCTTAATGTCGTAGTATATAAAACATTCATTTAACTAAGGGAGGATTCGTGCCAAAATTTTGTGTAGACTTTGAATTCGCCGGACATGTTGAAGTTGAGGCTGAAAATGAGGAAGAGGCTAAAAAAATTGTGGAAGGCATGAATCTTGATAAACTTGCAGAGCATGTCCAAAACTTCAATGTCGGCAGACATTATGTTGAGGGAGTATGATTTTTGATTGTTATAGAAAGAAAACTCTAAATAAGACAAAAACCATCTTATGAAATCCATAACCATAAAAAAAGCCCAATCCCTCAGAGGCGAGATAACCGTTCCTGGCGATAAGAGCATCTCTCACAGGGCGATTATGCTTGGTTCCATTGCTGAAGGGGATACGACAATAAGAGGGCTTTTGAAGGGCGAAGATAATATGGCTACCCTCAAGGCCTTCAGGCAGATGGGGGTTCGCATTGATGAGCATGAAAACGGTGTGGTTGCCATTCAGGGCAAGGGGCTTCACGGACTGAAAGAGCCGGAAGACTTTATAGATGCTGGAAATTCTGGAACCACCATGAGGCTTTTAACAGGGCTGCTTTCAGGCCAGGGGTTTTTTTCTGTCCTCACCGGAGACCAATATCTGAGAAAAAGGCCCATGAAAAGGGTTGTTGAGCCATTGAGCCTGATGGGTGCAAGGATATTCGGAAGGGAAAATGGAAATAAGGCGCCTCTTGCTATTGTCGGCTCAAAACTGAAAGGAATAACTTATAACTCTCCTGTTGCGAGTGCGCAGGTAAAATCCGCCGTTCTCCTTGCGGGTCTATCTGCCGATGGAGTTACAACAGTAACTGAGCCGATCATTTCAAGAGACCACACAGAACGAATGCTTGCGTATTTCGGCGCAGAGGTAAAACGTAGCGGAGCAACCGTCAGCATCAAGGGTGGACAGAAACTTGTAGGCAAGGAGATTGAAGTTCCGGGCGATATTTCCTCTGCCGCATTTTTTATGGTTGCCGCGCTTATCACAAAGGATTCGGAACTGCTGATAAAGAATGTCGGCATAAACCCTACCAGAACCGGCGTTGTTGACATATTAAAGGCAATGGGTGGAGATTTGAAAATAGTAAATCAAAGAGAAATTTCCGGTGAACCTGTCGGAGATATTCTGGTAAAATCAAGCAAACTCAAAAGCGTGGAGATAAAGGGAGATATAATTCCGAGAGCCATTGATGAATTGCCCGTTGTTGCTGTTGCCGCTGCATTTGCGGATGGAATTACTGAGATAAGGGATGCAAAGGAACTGCGGGTCAAAGAGAGCGATAGGATAGGAACTATGGCAACGCATTTAAAGGAGTTGGGCATACAGGTAACTGAATTTGACGACGGCATGGATATTTTAGGAGGAAGGCCGAAACCGCCGCCGCAAGGGGCTATTTTTAACAGCCACGGGGACCACAGGGTGGCTATGTCTATGCTTGTGGCTGGTTTGGCAACAGATAAAGCAGTGCAGGTTTTTGATACCGACTGCATAGATACCTCTTTCCCTGGTTTTATGGAATTATTGGAAGGTGTTAAAAAGACATGAAAAGAGGCCCTGTCATCGCCATAGACGGCCCCGCAGGTTCGGGCAAATCCACATTGGCAAAACTTCTGGCAAAGGAATTGGGGTTCGCCTATATTGACACCGGCGCCATGTATCGGGCTGTGGCGCTCAAGGCGCATGAGCAGAAGATTGATAGTGATGATGAGAATGCGTTAAAAGACCTTTGCTCAACGATAAATCTCTATTTTGAAGCAAAAGCCAACGCAAATAAAATATTCATTGACGGCAATGATTATTCTGAAAAGATAAGAACGCCGTTTGTCAGCCGGCTTTCATCAAAGGTTTCCTCGCAAAAGGCAGTCAGAGACGCAATGGTCAGGCTTCAACGTTTACTTGCGGCGAAAGGTTCTGTTATAATGGAAGGCAGAGATATTGGCACAGTTGTTTTTCCGGATGCAGATGTCAAGTTTTATATTGATGCCTCTCCGGAGGTTCGCGGCAGGAGAAGGTATGCGGAACTCAAGGAAAAAGGAGAAAATGTTTCTTTGGATACAATTATTGCAGAGGAGAAGGTGAGGGATCAAAGGGATTCTACCAGAGAACATGCGCCGTTAAAAAAGGCCGATGATGCGGTATGCATTGATACCAGCAATATGGAGTTGCAAGATGTTTTGGCTAAAATGCTTAAAATTGTTAAGGAGAAGCTGACAATTGGAAATACTCATTGCTAAACATGCCGGTTTTTGTTTTGGCGTCAAAAGGGCGATAAATATGGCACAGGATTGCGTTAGAGAGGCTGCCGGCAATATTTATACACTTGGCCCGATTATCCATAATCCTCAGGTTGTTAAAGAGTTGGAGGAATCTGGCATATCCAAGGCAGACAAAGTTGAAGAAATAAATAATGGGACTGTTATAGTGCGCTCTCACGGAGTTACATCACATGAAATAGAGACTATAAAAGAAAAGGGGCTCAAGGTTGTTGATGCAACATGTCCTTTTGTTAAAAAGACCCATGACTATGTAGAGCTATTAACCAGAGAAGGGTATTCCGTAATTGTTGTGGGGGAAAAAGAGCATCCTGAGGTCAGGGGTATTTTGAGTTACGGCGCAAAGGATATAATTGCAGCCGCTTCGGTAGAGGACTTAAAAGCTATGCCGAGAAAGAAAAGAATCGGTATCGTGGCGCAGACAACTCAATCCATAGAGAACCTTCAAGCGGTAGTCGCCCACTGCCTCAAAAAGGCATCAGAGCTTAAGATATTTAACACAATATGCAATGCGACATCCGTGAGGCAGCAGGAATCGATAGAGCTTGCAAAACAGGTGGAGTGCATGATTGTGGTCGGCGGCAGGAACAGCGCCAATACCAACCGCCTGGCGGAAATTTGCAGAAAGATTCAGCCCAAAACCTATCATATAGAGGTGCCGGAGGAATTGAATCAAATACATTTTAGCGGCGCAAAAAATGTTGGCATAACAGCAGGAGCATCTACTCCGAACTGGATAATAGAAAAGGTGATAGAGGCGATACGGCTTAAAGCCGGCAATGCTTCAGGCTGAGTTGAATAATCTCTGCGGTGTGCTACTGGGATTTCTCCGTTCAATCAACGACCAATGCTGCCAATCAAGTATGGTCGGGGCGGCGGGATTCGAACCCACGGCCACTTGCACCCCATGCAAGTGCGCTACCAGACTGCGCTACGCCCCGAATTGCTGCAAACTTTAGACCGTAGACTTCAGACTGGTGTCTGATGTCTCGTGTCTATCACCGGTTAAAATCTTTTTTATAGAATATAACTCTTCTTTTATTATCTTCAACGCGCGCATAACCTTTGGATCGGGAAATTTTATATTCAACTGCATATTATTTCTTTCCCTCTGCCACTGTTTTATTTTAGCCTTTGCCCCGGGAAGCGTGTATCTTTCATCATATAAAAGTCTTTTTATTTCCAGAATAAGCTCTATGTCACCTTTTCTGTAAACCCGCTGGTTTGCTCTCGATTTATGCGGGTTAATTATCTTGAATTCCGTTTCCCAATACCTCAGGACATAAGGCTTCACACCGGTTATCCTGCCAACCTCGCCTATCTTGAAGTAAAGCTTATCAGGGATAGTAGCCATAAATACAGTAGAAAGTAGAAGGTAGAAGGTAGAAGACTGTCTACTTATTTGTTCACCGAATCTTTTAATATCTGACTGGCTTTAAATGTTAAAACCCTTCTTGCTGTTATTGTCAGGTCATTCCCTGTTTGCGGATTTCTTCCCCTCCTTGCCCTCTTTTGCCGTGCCATGAAATTTCCAAAACCGGATATTTTGACATTCTCTCCTTGTTCAAGGGACTTTTTTATGGACTCAAATACAAGTTCCACTACATCTGTCACATCTTTTTTGGAGAAGCCGACTTTTTCAAAGATATTCTCTACAATGTCCGCCTTAGTCATTTGATGCCTCCTTCCTCTCCTCTAATTTCTATGCCGAATTTATCTTTTAAGCCTTTTAATATTGCCAAGTGGGCGCTATTCACTTCCTCATCGGTCAATGTTCTATCCGGAGAACGATACAGAAAGCGAAGGGCGATGCTCACTTTGTCTTGCGGGATATGTTCACCGTAGTATACATCAAAAACATTAACTTCTTCAAGGAGTTTCATATCCAGCGCTTTGACAAAATGATAAACCTCCTGGAACGAAATCTCCTTATCTATTATCATTGCCGCATCCCTGACTATCGTAGGATATGTAGGGAGAGAAGCGTATCTTTTTTTTCTGTGGGAAGCTATGAGAATGGCATTCATGCCAAGCTCAAATATATGCACAGGCTGTTTGATATCCAGCCGCTGCATGGCATCAGGATGAATTTCTCCTATTATTCCGAGTCTCCGGTTGGATACCTCAATCACAGCGGCCTTGCCAGGGTGCAGGAACGGGATATCTCCCCTGGGGATAAAGGCATACCTGTCAATGCCCAGCCCTGTCAAAACCTGTTCCGCTGCGCCTTTTATATCGTAAAAATCCGCAGCCTCCCTGCCGGTATTCCATGCCTCGCCGTATCTGAGGCCGCTTATCAAACCGCTTACGAGCTCCCTCTCTTCGGTTTCCTTCCCCTTTGGGATAAATATCTTGCCGATCTCAAAAATCTTTATGTCGCGATTATTGTAATTCAAATTATACTGCAGGGTTTGCAAAAGACAGGGGATAAGACTCTGCCTCATCACAGATTGTTCGTCTGTTAATGGATTTATCAGCGCCAATCCGCTTTTTATATCAGGTGTTGTAATCTCAAAAAACTTTGGTGACAGAAAGCTATAATTGACAGCCTCGAGAAAACCATTGTTGATTAAAATATCCCTCGCCTTTTCTCTTAGCAAATCCGCCCCTTTTGTTTTACGGGTTGATAATCCTGCTGCCGGAAGGATGGCGGGGATATTTTCATAGCCGTAGAGCCTTGCAATTTCTTCTATGATATCTATCTCTTTGAGCAAGTCCACCCTGAACGCAGGCGGTATAACATTCCATGCCGTCTGCTGCCTGCTGCCTGTTGCCTTACAGGCGATGCTGAGTCTCTTCAAGCAATCCTCAACCTCTTTTTTCTTTATATCAATGCCGAGGAGTTTATTTATTCGGGAAAGTCTTACTTTAATCGCTGCGGGTTTGTGCGGCCTGGGGTATTTATCAACGGCTCCATCTGCTATATTTCCGCCTGCCAGTGCAGCGATCATCCGGGCAGCCCTGTCCAATGCCTTTGCCACGCCCTCTATGTCGGCGCCCCGCTCAAATCTGTAAGATGACTCGGTAGAAATCCCCAATGCCTTTGATGTCCTCCGCACACAGGCAGGATCAAAATATGCGCTCTCCAGCAGGATATTTTTTGTTGTCTCCCGTATCTCCGATCCCTTTCCGCCCATAATCCCTGCCAGGGCAACAGGCCTCTCCTTATCAGCAATAACAAGCATATCCCTGGTAAGCGCCCTGTCAATGCCATCAAGGGTCTGAAGCCTTTCATTTTCTTTCGCCATTCTTACCACGATCTGTTTGCCGGAAATAAGGTCGTAGTCAAACGCATGCAAGGGGTGGCCGTATTCGAGCATCACATAATTGGTCGCATCCACCACATTGTTTATTGCTCTGAAGCCGAGAAACTCAAGTCTCTGCTTAAGCCAGACCGGCGAAGGGCCGATTTGAACATTTTCAATAATCTGCGCGGCATATCGTCTGCAAAGAGAAGGTTCAGCAATGGAAACGTACGGGAGTTTTGTGTGTTGCGTTTTGCGTTTTGCGTTTTTACTCCTGACTCCTGACTTCTGACTCCTGACCGTAGCGCCTGTTATCGCGGCTATTTCTCTGGCAATCCCAATAATGGATAAACAATCCGGCCTGTTCGGCGTGACATTTATATTGAAGATAAAATCATTTAAACCGGTTGCCTCTGTAAAATTTTTGCCGATGGGAAAATCTTGCGGCAGAATCATTATGCCAACCCCCTCGTGCCCCCCTTTTTCTAAAGGGGGGACGTGGGGGGTTAGCCCCAACTCAGCTTCGGAACACATCATGCCTTCGGATTCCACGCCCCTTATCTTTGTCTTCTCTATTTTTATGCCTTTGGGCAACGTTGCCCCGGGAAGCGCCAGAGCGACTTTGTCGCCTGCCTTCATATTTTTTGCGCCGCAGACAATGGAGTGGACCCCTTTATCGGTCTTTACCTTGCAGAATGAAAGCCTGTCGGCATTTGGATGTTTTTCTACAGAGAGGATTTGGGCTATCACAACACCTTTTATATCTTTACCCGGCGCCTCAATGCCTTCCACCTCAAAACCAGCCATGGTTAATTGTTCAGCCAGTTGAACAGGTGAGGGAATCGCTCTTATATATTCTTTAAGCCAGTTGTAGCTTATCTTCATAGGAGAAATAGGCTGAGGGCTGATGGCTGAAGGAAGAATAATTTTTGCTTCTATCTACAGCCTAATTTTCTTCAGCCTTCAGTCTTTCTAAAACTGCTTCAAAAACCTCACATCATTTTCAAAAAAGAGCCTTATATCGTCTATACCGAACTTAAGCATTGCAATGCGCTCAATGCCAAGACCGAATGCAAAACCGGTAAATTTTTCAGCGTCATATTCCACAGCCTTGAACACCATGGGATGAATCATACCTGCCCCCAGTATCTCCAGCCAGCCGCTTCCTTTGCATACCCTGCATCCCTTGCCACTGCACATAACGCATTGAATATCCACCTCAGCGCTCGGCTCTGTAAAAGGGAAAAAGCTCGGCCTGAAACGGATGGCCATATCTTCTCTAAAGAGAGAATGCAGAAATGCGCTCAGAACACCTTTGAGGTCGCCAAAGGTAATCGCTTCATCCACCATGAATCCTTCCACCTGATGGAACATGGGGGTATGAGTTACATCCGAATCTCTTCTGTATACCTTGCCGGGGGCAATTACCCTTAAAGGAGGTTTTTGTTCCTTCATTACCCTTATCTGCACAGGGGAGGTGTGGGTGCGGAGAAGCGCATCAGCGCTTATATAAAAGGTATCCTGCATGTCCCTTGCAGGATGATCTTTGGGCATGTTAAGGGCTTCAAAATTGTAATAATCGGTTTCAACCTCAGGGCCTTCTGCAATTTCAAACCCCATCCCGGAAAATATCCTTATCACCTCATCCATTACCTGTGTGACCGGGTGTCTTTTCCCTAAGGGGATATATCTTCCGGGCAGGGTTACATCAATTTTTTCAGCTTTGAGTTTTTCTTCTCGCTCGTTTTGCAGCAAGGCTGTTAGAAGGCTCTGTATTCTCTCCTCTATGCTGCCGCGTATCCTGTTTATTAATTCCCCGATAATTGGCCGTTCTTCCGGCGGGAATTTGCCCAATTCTTTGGTAAGCGCGGCCAACTCCCCTTTTCTTCCGAGGTATTTATTTTTAAGTTCAAGCACAGCCTCCTTGCCTTTAACAGAGGCAACCTCTTCAAAGGCAGCCTTTTCTAACTGGAGAAGCTTGTCCCTCATGCGGATAGACTTGCCTTTGCCACGGAAACAATCTGGGAAAAACCGCGCGGGTCATTGAGCGCAAGATGGGCAAGATTTTTCCTGTCCACTCCTATATTGGCTTTTTTCAGCCCCTGCATGAGCTTGCTGTAGGATATTTCATTTAATCTCGCCGCGGCGTTTATCCGGGCTATCCAGAGGTTTCTAAACTCTCTCTTCTTTGCCTTTCTGTCCCTGTATGCATAGGCAAGGGCGCGGTCAACCGCCTCTGTGGCAATGCGGTATAATCTGCCCCTGGCCCCCCTCATTCCCTTGGCGGCTTTCAGAATCTTTCTTCTCTTTTTCTTAGCATGAACGGCTCTTTTAACCCTCGGCATATATTTGAAACTCCTTTCTGTATAATTTAGACTTTAGAGATTATATTTTAATACAGGTTGAGGTTAAGATTAAGGTTAAGAGGCTAAAAGATTAAGAGGTTTAAAACCTTTTCACCTTTTTGCCTTTTCATCTCTTAACCTTAACCTGTTTTTTTTACTACCCATACGGCAGCAGCTTTTTTATCTGGTCATGATTTGCCTTTTCAACATATACGGCCTTTCTCATAGTCCGCGATGTCCTTGCGGAATTGGACAATAAGAGATGCCTGCGGCCTGCCTTTGACCGCTTTAGCTTCCCTGTGCCAGTAATGCGGAACCTTTTTGCAGCGCCGCTGTTTGTCTTCATCTTTGGCATAGTTTCCTCCCTTTTTAAAGTTTCAAGTTGCAAGATTCAAGTTTCAAGTCTTTACTTACAACTTGCAACTTGTGACTTGCAACTATTATTTCCCTGCCGGGGCGATCACCATAGTCAGGCTTTTCCCCTCCATGCGCGGGTGTTGTTCTACCACGCCTTTATCTTTGATTATATCTGCCACCCTTTTAAGCATTTCCCTTCCGAGATCAATATGGGCCATCTCTCTTCCCCTGAATACAATGGTAATCTTTGCCTTATCTCCGTCAGCCAAAAACCTTTCTATATGCCGCATCTTAAATTGAAAATCATGTTCATCTGTTCCTGACCGCAGTTTGACTTCTTTCAGATGGATGACGGTCTGTTTCTTTTTTGCCTCGTGCGCCCGCTTGCTCATCTGGTATTTATATTTTCCATAATCCATGATCCTGCACACCGGAGGATTGGCATTGGGCGATATTTCCACCAGGTCTAAGCCCGCTTCTTCCGCCAGTTTTATACCATCCCGCGGCGCCATGATGCCCAACTGTTTTCCCTCCTGGTCAAGCACCCTTACCTGCGGCGCCCGTATCCATCTGTTTATTCGTGTATGATCTTTTATAACACCACCTCCGTTTTAGAAATAGTGAGCAGTAAAAACTGCTCACTGTTCACTGCTTACTGTTCACGGTAGTATCCACAAGCCCTATAAACGCTTCCACCGTCATCGGCTCCAGCGTATTGCCGCTCCTTGCCCTTGGAGCAACCACCCTTTTTTCTTCTTCACTATTGCCTATTACAAGCATATACGGAATCTTTTTTAACTGCGCCTCTCTTATCTTGAGTCCAAGTTTTTCATTTCGTATATCCAGCTCTGCGCGTATATCATGGCCGCGCAGGGCATTATACACCTGCTGAGCGTAATCGTTGTTTTTTTCAGTAACCGTCAGTATGACAGCCTGCACAGGGGCAAGCCATAAGGGAAATGCGCCTGCATAATGCTCTATCAAAACACCAAAAAACCTTTCCAGAGAACCCATAAGGGCCCTGTGTATCATTATGGGCTGATGTTCTTTTCCATCCTCTCCGCGGCAGGTTACATTAAATCTTTGAGGGAGATTGAAATCAACCTGGATGGTTGAACACTGCCACGCCCTGTCAAGCACGTCCTTTATTTTTATGTCTATCTTAGGGCCGTAGAAAACACCCTCACCGGGGTCAACTTGAAATGGAATCCCTGTTTTTTCCAAGGCAGACCTTAACGCATCCTCTGCCTTCGCCCAGTTATCCAGAGTCCCGACAAATTTTTCAGGCCTTGTGGAAAGATATATATCGTAGGTATTAAACCCGAAACTCCTTAATATGTAAAGGGTAAAATTCAATACATTGCCAATCTCTTCTTCCAGTTGATCCGGCCTGCAGAATATATGGGCGTCATCCTGTGTGAACCCCCGTACACGCAGCAAACCGTGCAGTACACCTGATCGCTCAAATCTGTAAACTGTTCCAAGCTCTGCATAACGGATGGGCAAATCCCTGTAGCTTCGAAGCCGGCTCTGGTATATCTGTATATGAAACGGGCAGTTCATCGGCTTCACGATAAAATCCTGGCCCTCGATATCCATCGGCGAATATAAATTTTCCCGGTAAAAATCCCAATGCCCGCTCGTCTTCCATAAATCCACTTTGGCGATATGCGGCGTATAGATAATTTGATAGCCGTGCTTGTAATGCTCCTTTTTCCAGAAATCCTCTATTATGCCTCTGACAATAGCGCCGCTCGGATGCCAGCACACAAGTCCGGCGCCCACATCATCGTTTATACTGAAGAGGTCCAACTCCTTTCCGAGCTTTCTGTGGTCTCTCTTTTTTGCCTCTTCTATCCTGTAAAGATAGTCGTCCAGTTCTTTCTTTGTTGGGAATGCTGTGCCGTATATCCTCTGAAGCATCTTGTTCTTTTCATTGCCGCGCCAATATGCGCCTGCAATGCTCGTTAATTTAAACGCCTTGATCCAACCGGTTGACGGCAGGTGCGACCCGCGGCACAAATCCGCAAAGCCGTCCTGCTTATACACGGAAACTTTGTCTTCCGGTATTTCGTTTATCAGCTCCTGTTTATAGCTCTCGCCCATGCTGCCGAAAAATTCCAACGCCTCTTTTTTACTGAGATCTCTCCGCTCTATTCGTATATCCTTTTTCACAATCTCCTGCATCCGCTTTTCTATCTTCTCCAAATCTTCGGGAATGAATGGCCGGGACGAATCAAAATCATAATAAAAGCCGTCTTCTATCGCCGGGCCGATGGCAACCTTTACATCGCCAAAAAGCTCCTTCACCGCCTGAGCCATGACATGGGACGCAGAGTGGCGGTAAATCTCAAGCCCTTCTTTTGAATCTACGGCGATGGGTTTTATAACGCTGTCCTCATGTAATGGAGATGAGAGGTCAACATATCTCCCATTAACCTCTGCTGCCACAGAAGTCTTCAGAAGTCCCTTGTCAAACTCCTTGATAATATCCCTTGCCGTAACATCTGCTGGATATTCTCTTTCTTTCCCGTCAGGGAAAATTATTTTGATTAAACTGCCCATGTCAGTTGAAAAAGATTGAGCTTACGCATAAAAATAACAAAAGGCATCAACCCTGTAGAAAATGTAGCGTTGGGGTTTATCCCCAACGATTTCCGTTGCCGCGCCCAGAGGGCACCCGGGGCAACGCTACTTTAAAATAGGGATGACACCTTTTGAATTTTAATCCTGCAAAATCCTTCTCCGTTGTTTAATGTAGCTGCCCAATCGGGGCGCCCATTGCAGCGCAATGGGTCGGGCGTATTCAAAAACGCCGATAAATCGGCAAACTACCATGCTGTTTTGAAATGGTAGGCACGGGCGGTCTCGAACCGCCGACCTCTACCGTGTCAAGGTAGCGCTCTAACCCCTGAGCTACGCGCCTGAAAACTATTAAGGCAAAAACAAGCAAAAAGAATTTTATCACAAAGGACAAGACTGTCAAGGAAATTATTGAAGAATATCAAAGAGATGTCTGGGGTTTGATTTTCCTGCGCTTATTTTTCAGGGAGAAGGAAATATCACCCTGTATTTCTCAGTCCGGCTGCAACACAGTTTATGCTCATCATAAGGGCTGCAATTAATTTTTCTCTTTCATTGCCGCTTGTCCTTTCATGCCTCAGCCTTTCTAAAAGTATGACCTGGATATAATTTACCGGGTCTATGCTCGGCCTTCTCATGTTTATTGACCTCTGAAGAAACGGGCTGTTATCCAGCATATTTTTCTGCCCGGTAATCTTTAAAAGCATTTTTATTGTCAGGTTAAACTCTCTATCGATCTTTTCATATATTCTGTCTCTTATCTTTTTATCCTTTACAAGCGAGGAATAAAGCCTTGCAATGGTCATATCGGATTTTGCGATGACCATCTGAATATTATCCACAAGGTTATTGAAAAACGGCCATTTCTCATACATCTCCTGAAGCATCCTTTCCCGTGACGCATCATTTTTTATAAATGCCTTCAGGCTGGAGCCGAACGGATACCATCCCGGTATGATGTGCCTGCTCTGGTTCCAGCTGAAAACCCACGGGATTGCGCGCAAATCCTCTACCCCGCCTTTCCCTTTTCTGTAGGTCGGTCTGGAGCCTATCTTCAGGTGCTCCAGTTCTTGTATTGGAGTGGCCTGATAAAAGTATGTGAGGAAATCAGGGTCGTCAACCAGCTCCCTGTAGAGCCCGTATGATATTTCAGATATTTCCTTGAATGCCTCTTCAAATATATTTTCTTTCTTTGACTGTTCACTGTTAACTGTTAACTGTTCACTGCCTAATGTCGCTTCCATAGCCCCGGCTACGAGCATATTTAAGTTATACAATGCCGTGCCGAGGTTTGCGTATTTGGACGATATAACCTCGCCCTGCTCCGTTATTTTTATCAAGCCGTTCACTGTGCCGCGCGGCTGGGCAAGGATTGCCTTATGCGTCGGACCGCCGCCCCTGCCCACGGTGCCGCCCCTTCCGTGAAAGAATTTGAGTTTGATTTGATATTCTGCCGCCGTCTCGGTGATTATCTTCTGGGCATGGTAGAGCTCCCAGCTGGAGGTCAATATCCCGCCGTCCTTGCAGCTGTCCGAATAACCGAGCATAACCTCCTGGATATTATCCCTCTTTGCCAGATATCGTTTGTAGACCGGATTTGAAAAGAGAGATTTTAATATTATCGGCGCCCTTCTTAAGTCATCTATGGTTTCAAAGAGCGGAACTATATCAAGCCGGTTAAACAGCTCATGGTCGTCGCTCGTTCCGCAAAGCCCTGCCTCTTTGGCCAAAAGCTGGACTGTCAGGATATCGCTGGCGTTGTGCGTCATGCTGACAATATAAGAGCCGATAGAATCCCAGCTTATCCTATCCTGGGCGTGCCTGATTACCCTGAATGTTTCCAGAACCTCCCGCGTTTCCGGAGAGAGGCGAACATAGTCCGGCACCAGAGGCCGCAGGGAGGTAAGCTCTCCGGAAAGAAGCCTCATCTTGTCCTGTTCCGACAAGGCAAGGTATCCTGATTTCACAACGTCGGCCTTTTCCAGAAGCTCTGCCGCAGCCATTCTGTGAACTTCGCTGTGCTGCCGTATATCCAGCTTCGCCAGATGAAATCCAAAGGTCAACGTCTGCCATATTAGGGGATATATCTCAAGACGCGCAATCCTTTCTCCTTTATGAGCCGATAAGCTTCTTTGAATGATGTTTAAATCCTCTATAAACTCCTCTCTGTCTCTGTAAGAAAACCCTTCCCTGTTTGCAGCGGTATTTTCAAGCTTTTTCTTGATAAGCGAAAGTTTCTGCCGGTACGGCTCATGCGGATTTCTCGCTATAATCTTTTCTCCCTCAACTCCCATATCTCTGGCATCTTTCTTGATAGAGATAAGGAGCTCCTTGCTCGGCAGGATAAGCTGCCGGGATATGCTGAGCCGGGATATCAGATGCGAGACGATTTCTCTATACTGAGAAAGGACTAACTCCTTGTGGGAATTCAGGGTCCACCTCGTCTTCTCGCCGGTAACAAAGGGATTTCCATCCCTGTCGCCCCCTATCCAGCTGCCAAAGGATAATAAAGGTGGAATTGAAAAATTATAATTTGGATAGTATTTGCGGAGATAATACAAAAGTTCATCATGCAGCATAGGGAGAACTTCAAAAAATGTCTTATTGAAATAAAAAAGGCCGTTTTGAACCTCCTCTTCCACCTTTGGACTTTCAAGCCTTATATCGCCTGTCTGCCAGAGTTTCTGAACCTCCCCGAGTATCTCTTCCCGTATGACCTCTTTTTCCCGGTTGGTCCAGATGGGGTTTTCTTTCCGGAATATCGCCAGATATATCCTTCTGTGTTTTTCCAGAACTGTTCTTCGTTTCACCTCCGTAGGATGGGCGGTTATTACCGGTGAAATCGCCAGTTGATTCAAAAGAAATTGTATCTTTTCAGGACGAATCCCTTTTTTCCTGAATGCCCTGATGCACTCATCCAGAGAGCCCGGCACAGGTTCCCCTTGCCGCTGAATCCTTCTCCTGTCCTGCATGCCGAAATTTTCCTCTGCCAGATTGACAAGCTGAAAATTGATGGAATATGCCTGAATAATCTGAGCCGTTTCATCAAGCCTGAGGCCTTTTATCTTTTTAAAGAGTTTGGAGGATGTTGACGAAACGGAGGGGGACGGGACTACGCCGTTCCCGGCAGATGCGCTCAGCTCTTCCATCACCTTGAGCAATCTTTTCCCAATCTGCTCAAGAAGGACATCAGAGAGGATTGCCTTTAGATATGCTATGTCATTAACAAGGGTGTTATCCTGATACATACCGTACGCAGCAAGCAAGGGGCGGCGCCCCTGTGCCCGCCCCAATAAGGGCAACCAGAGGGCTGCCCCTACTGTTCACAGTTTGAAGTTCTGTGCAGATGGTTTTCTATGGTCTGTAAAAATGACTTTATATTTATCGGCTTTGCAATATAATCATTAAATCCCTCCTTTAAAAAATCTTCCCGGTCGCCTTTCATCGCATGGGCTGTTAATGCAATGATGACAATATTATTTGCCGAGGAATGTTCCCGCACCCTGCGGGCAACTGTAACCCCGTCTATTTTAGGAAGCTGAATGTCAAGAAGCACCAGGTCCGGCGCCTCAGTCAGCGTTTTTGCAAGCCCCGTTTCGCCATCCATGGCCTCCATTACCGTATATCCTTGCGAGAGGAGGAGGTCGCGGAAAAGCTCCATATTCTGTTCATTGTCTTCGACTATTAAAACTTTTTTCCCGGCCATTCTACACTCCTGAAAATACCGTAAGTCGTAAGTCGGAAGTAGTTACCACTTACTACTTACAACTTACTGTTTTTGTATGCCGCAACCCTGTCTCCGCCTATCCCCCTGGCTTCTGCCAGCGCCTTGCGGGCCGCTGTCATAAATCCTTCCAGGTTATGGGCATCATCAAGATATGTCGCCACCCCAACGCACGCGCTTATCTTTCCTCCGGGCTGGTTTTCCGCATTGTAAAAAGGGTAACTCTCAATAATAGTTTTGAATCTCTTTGCCAGCTGCAGGGCAGGGGATTTTGGCGTATTGGGGAGGAGTATCGCCAGCTCATCCCTCCCGTATCTCACTGCCGTATCATAACCCCGGAGTGTCTTTTTTATCAGCTCCGCTGTCTTTCTCAGCACGGCATTGCCGTGAAACTCTCCATTTCTGCCGATATACCCAGGAAGGTCGTCTATAGCTATCATCAAGAGGGAGCATGATTGTTTGTATCTGTCCACCCTCTTTATCTCCTGACCCAGCCTGATATTCAGATAACGGTGATTAAAAAGCCCGGTAATCTCATCCACCAGTCCCGCCCTTTTCGGGTAGAGGTATTCCAGCTCCCTTATCTGCTCTACCAGATATTCTTTTGAGAAAGAGCCCCGCTGGATAACCCGGTCAATGTATCCCATAACCTTAAGCCTTTCGTCAATCTCCATCTCCTTTTCAGTCAGGAGAAATACAGGTATTCCATGGGTTGCCGGGGTGGTTTTTAATTTATGTATGATATCAAAACTGCTGATGCCGTCGTCCAGGCCGTTAAACATTATATCAATGATGATAATATCCGGTTTGGCAACCAGGGCAAGCTCAATGCCTTCCCCCCCGCTCTTCACGCTTGATACGGAAAACCCTTCGACTTCTAATGTTGAGGTTAAAAGTTTTACCATCTCCTCATCTTTCTCTATCAGGAGGATGCTGGCGGGTTGTCTCGATTTTCTGAACATGGGTCTGAATTCATTGAGCCTTTGAATAAGCCTGGCGCCGTCCACAGGTTTTATGAGATAATCCGCCGCGCCGAGGACAAAACCAAGCTCTTTGTTATCTATGATTGAATTTATGATGACAGGAATATCTTTTGTCTCCTCGCCGCTCTTTAATGTCTGCAGCACCTCCCAGCCGTCTTTGTTGGGGAGCATGATATCAAGGGTTATGGCAAAGGGCTTTAACACCCGCGCCTTCTTAACGGCGTCATTTCCGTCAAAGGCATGGGCAACAGAGTAGCCTGCCTTTACCAGATGGATGGTGATAAGCTCGGATGTGGGAGGGTCATCCTCCACCACCAGCACCAGAGGCGCATTTGCTTTACCATCACACCAACCAGGTTGGTGTGATGGTAAATCCTGCAAATGCCCCTCAACAACCGGCAGAGGATGGCTGATGGCAGAGGCTTTAGGCTGAGATCCTTGAAAAGCATCGGAGGCGGCCATCGGCAGGACAAAGCCGAAGGTAGAACCCTGACCGAACCGGCTTTCAGCCCATATCATCCCGCCGTGGAGCTCCACCAGTCTTTTGGTCAGCGCAAGGCCTAGTCCCAGCCCCTCGTGCCTTCTGGAATAACTCCCGTCCACCTGTTCAAACTCCTCAAAGAGCCGTTCCATATCATTCGGTTTTATACCGATGCCGGTATCAATAACTGAAATCTTTAGCCATGAAGCCGGAAACGGCGGACTGGCTGCAGAAAAGGATTTTCCCGATCCTCCGCTTCCTGCTTCCCACATCCCGGCTTGAAGAATAACTTTGCCATTCTGAGGGGTAAATTTGATTGCATTGCTTAAAAGATTGTAGAGTATCTGCTTGAATTTTATCCCGTCTGCCGTTATCTCCGGCAGGTCCGGGTTTAATTGTAATTCAAGGGTTACCCCATGTTTATTAGCCAGCGGCTGCACAATGCCCAGCACTTCATTCACGATGGCTGAAAGGGGGAAAGTGGAATAATCCAGGGTCATCTTGCCCGCCTCTATTTTTGCGATATCCAGGATATTATTGATAAGCTGCAGGAGATGCCTGCCTGATGTCAGGACATTATTTATATATCTCGCCTGTTTATCATTCAGGCTGCCAAAGGTATCGGTCAAGAGAATCTCTGAAAAACCTAAGATAGAATTGAGCGGTGTTCTCAACTCATGGCTCATATTGGTGATAAACTGGTTTTTGACCTTGTCCGACCTTTCCAGTTGTTTATTGGCCTTCTCCAACTCCATTGTCCTTTCCAGTATCCTCTCCTCGAGCCTGTCGTTAATCTCTTTCAGCTCCCTGTTCTTTTTATCTATTTCGAGCCGTATCTTTTTTTCTTCCGTTATATCCTTGCTGATGCCAACGGTTCCGATCACCTTTCCCGTCCAATTGCCCAGCTGGGAAAGGGTAAGGCTTATGTCAACGATCCTCCCGTCCTTTGCCACAAGCTGGGTTTCATAATTGGAGATACTATCTTCCTTTTCCAGCTTGCTCAGTATGTTATTCCTTTCATCCCTGTTGCGGTACAGTGTGGATACAGCTCTGCCGATGACCTCATCTCTCCTATATCCAAGAATTGTTTCTGCCCCCCGGTTAAATTCAACAATCTTTCCCTCGGTATCGGTAGTGATGATGACATCAGCCGAGTCATTTAAGACATTTTTCAGATAATCCTTTGCCTCAAGGAGGGCGTCGTTTTTATCCTCCAATTCTTTCAGAAGCTGAAATTTTTCTATGGCAAAGGTGGCCTGGGCTCCGAGCAGACTCAGGAAAGATATTTCGTTTGAGGTAAACCTGCGTGGTTTAAAATCATCTATGTAGAGGATGCCGATGATGCGGCTGTTGGCAAGAAGCGGTATGGCGATGAGAGACCTTATGCCTTCATCAAGCATGAGCGGGTTATTGAACAGAGGCTCTTTTTTTATATCAGATATGACAACGGGCTTTCTTGCGCCGAGGATGTGGCTGGTCATGCCGTTTGGCCTTGCCTTCCATCTGTCAACCTCAAGAAATTTTTGAGAAAGGCCTTTGCTGGCCGCAATCCTTAACTCTCCGGAGCCTGCGTCGTACAGCGCAATGCTTCCTGCGGGCGCATTTACAAACTCGGTGGATTTCTTTATTATGATATCCAATACATCTTCCAGATGGTGGGCGGAGGCAAGTATTACACCGATATTATATAGCTCCTTTAACTCATTTACATTTTTATTTAAATCTTCCTGATCCTTTTTAAGTCTGCTTAAAAGCTCCCATACAAGCTTTGCGCTCATCCCCTCTACAATTTCCGCCTTAAGCCTTCTCTTTTTTCTGATACCCTTTGAGACGGCATCGCTGCCGGTAACATTAATGACGATATCTATATCTTTTATCTTGAGAAGTTCGTTGTAATCTTTTGCGGCGGGTATATTGAAATGTCTTGCCAGTTTTATCCCTGGGGCCTTTTCATCTTTATCAGCGATGCCGATCACCTCAATATCAGGCATATCTTGTAAAAGGGCAAGCAATGCATAACCGCCCTTGCCTGCGCCTATGATAGCTATCTTTTTCATCCGTCAGGCCTCTTTTACCCCGTTGCGCTCGTCTATTCTCTGCTGGAAGAGACGGGTTGCGAGTTGCCAGTTGCGAGTTCTTACCCGCAACCCGTAACCCGCAACTTTCAACCCCTTCTCGTTCAAAACAACCATATCGTTTGTGTCAGCAAGAAAATTTTTATGGCAAAACAAATTTTGCAGTGCTTCTTTACCCGACCCCAGTGCCTTCGTATTTTGCATTGCAAGGCAGGTTTCCAGAGACTTCATTGCAGCACGTTCAGTGGGGTCTTGGCTCAGGGAAATTTTGATCCACACTGCCGTCCTAATGGTGCTGTGCTAATGTGTTTTGCCATAAAAATTTTCTTGCTGACACAAAGGATTTATATTTCTCAAAAAATTTTAACAATTATCCTCTATGGGTGTCAAGGTGAAATCTTTTCTTTAATTCACGGAGAATCATGTTTGCATCCTCGTTCAGTTTATTCGCCGATTTCAGATTTTCAGAATCGCCTTTGCCAAAAACATACGCTGCGTATAAGCGCGTAGCTTTTGATTTGAGCGATATAGCCTTTTTCAGCATTTGATGCCATTCTGCCCTTGCTTTTGGGGGTTCTATGGAATTGAGCATCTGAATCATTATTACATAATGCTGGCGAAGTTTCTTCAGTTTTTCAGGATTCAACCGCGCGGTTCTTTTCATGCTTATCATTTTCGATATATCGTTTGTCCTCTTGCTGATGAACATTGCCTCCCTTATTATTTCAGGAATTTTTGTTGTAAATTTTTGCTCGTCAAAAACTACCGGCGCTTGTTCTTTTGGATTGGATAAAAGCACGGCTGCCTGAAGCCTCACGCGGTAGAGCCTTTCCTTATCTTCCTTGCCTTCGTTTAATATCTTGTATGTCTTTACATAACCCTTGCATTTTGCGACTATCTCATCTTTTACCGCCGCGTAACTCTCCACTTCCGTCTCTGCATTTACAAATACCCCTTTTGCCTGCTCCACTGCAATCCTCAGTCCGTCATCAATAGCAGACCTCCTTGCATCGGCTACATCGCCTTTGATGGTTCCAACGCCGTCCGCTGTTACGGTAATGGCCTCATCTTCTCCGCTGCTTTCTTGCTCTACACCATAGACAGTCAATGAGCATAAATTCATAAACACAAATAAGGAAAAAACAAATAATCTTTTCATACATTACCCTCCCTGATTTTTTTATTAGCATTTTATCTCTTTTTCGGCAGTAATTGCCAGCGCTATTTTTGAGCGGCCTACAAACAGTATGCTCCTACGGAGCAAAAGACAAAAAGCCATATCAAAGCCTCGTAAGATGTTGAAAATTGAGAATTGTTTTTTTCTATGCTTATCATTTCAACTTTTTTACGAAAGAGCCCTAATATCTTAATTATATTAGGCCTTTTTACTTATTTAATAATTGTTAAGTTTGCAAGTTAAGATATTTCTGTGGCAAACTTTTATCTTGACAAATATACTAAAGTATTATACAAGAGTAAAAGACTCAACTTTTCACCCCCACACCAAAAGATTTTGGTGTGGGGGATTCGCTTAATCCGGGAGATAAAAAAATATGGGCAGGCATCCTGCTTTTGATTCACAAAAAGTTATATGGGATTTAAGGCAGCCGCGGCAAACTATCGTTGAAATGGTCGGCAATACGCCGCTGGTTAAGATAAACAGGATTACCAAACACCTCCCGGAATCGGTAGAGATTTACGCAAAGGTTGAGGCGTATAATCCAGGCGGGTCTGTAAAAGACAGGGCTGCCAAGCGGATGATTGAGGATGCGGAAAAGAGCGGCAGGCTTACAAAGGATAAGATAATCCTTGATTCAACATCCGGCAACACCGGGATTGCATACGCATGGATCGGCGCGGTAAAGGGTTACGGCGTTGAGCTGGTGGTGCCTCAAAATGTGAGCGAAGAGAGGAAGAAGATACTCAGGGCATTCGGCGCAAAGGTGGTATTTTCAAATCCTCTGGAGGGTTCGGACGGCGCTATAAGGCTTGCATGGAAACTCTATGTAGACAATCCGGATAAATACTGCAAGCTTGACCAGTATAATAACCCATCCAACCCTCAGGCCCATTATGATACAACAGGCCCAGAAATCATAGAGCAGACGGACGGCAGAATCACCCATTTTGTGGCAAGCATTGGAACCAGCGGCACTATCATGGGCACGGGGAGGAGAATGAAGGAATATAATCCTGCCATACAGGTGATACAGGTGGAACCTGCAACCCCTCTCCACGGTCTGGAAGGATTAAAGCATATGGCTACCTCCATTGTCCCGGGCATATATCATCCGGAAAAATTGGACGGCAAGGTATCCGCGCCAACGGAAGAGTCGTATGACATGGCAAAGAGGCTTGCGCGGGAGGAAGGGCTTTTTGTGGGCCAGTCGTCCGGCGCCGCCATGTGGGGCGCCCTGGAGGCGGCAAAGAATCTGAAGGAGGGTCTTATCGTGGTTTTATTCCCCGACGGGGGAGACAGGTATCTTTCTACGAGGCTGTGGGAGTAAAACAGTCTAAAAGTTGTTAGTCTACAAGCCTACAAGTTTTAAAACTTTTAGTCTAACGACTTGTAGGCTCTTAGGCTGTATTTAATTATGCTTTCTTTTCCTCAAAATATTTACAACGAAATAATCAACCATGCCAAAGAGACGTATCCCTACGAGGCGTGCGGCGCATTGGCGGGAAAACAAAAACAAGGGTCAGGGCGGGTGCCCTCTGGGCGCGGTCAAGGGTCAAGAACCGAAAAGGATGTTTTGAAATTTTATAGTATGGAGAATATCAACAAGGACAGGGCGAATGACCGGTATGAGATAAATCCTAAAGAATTATTGAAGATTGAAAAAGAGGCAAAAGCAAACGGTCTGCAGGTAATTGGTTTCTATCATTCCCATCCCGATCACCCTGACAGGCCTTCGGCCTTGGACAAGGAAAGGGCATGGCCATTGTATTCGTATGTAATTATTGCCGTTCATAACGGAAGAGATGTTTCCGTAAAGTCCTGGACATTTGAAGATGAGAGAGAACCTTTTAGAGAAGAGGAGGTAAAAACAGTCTAAAAGTTGTTAGTCTACAAGACTACGAGTTTTAAAACTTTTAGTCTAACGACTTGTAGACTTTTAGTCTGTAGTTGGCTATGAACTTCACCGAAGAACAGATAGAGCGATACTCAAGACATATAATTCTTCCGGAGGTGGGGGGCAAAGGCCAGGCGGAGCTTCTTAAGTCAAAGGTCTTTGTGCTGGGCGCTGGCGGGCTTGGCTCGCCGGCGCTCTTGTATCTTGCCGCTGCGGGCGTGGGAACCATCGGCATAGCCGATGGCGACTGCGTTGATTTATCTAACCTGCAAAGGCAGATAATCCATGATACGGAAAAGGTCGGCACGCACAAGGCCGTATCTGCAAAAAAGTCCATTGAGGCCCTGAATCCTGATGTCAAGGTTGTAACCTACAAGGAGAGGCTTAATACAGATAACATAAGAGGCATCATAAGAGATTACGATGTGCTTCTGGACGGAAGCGACAATTTTCCTACACGATATTTGATGAACGATGCGGCGTTTTTTGAAAAAAAGACGCTGATATCAGGGAGTATGTTCAGGTTTGACGGGCAGGCGACCATATTCAAACCGCATGAAGGCCAGCCGTGCTATCGGTGCCTTTATCCGGAGCCGCCGCCAAAAGGCCTTGTGCCAAGCTGTCAGGAGGCGGGGGTTTTAGGGGCCCTGGCAGGTGTGGTTGGAGTCATACAGGCAGTGGAAACGATAAAAGAACTTTTGGGGATTGGCAACACACTGGCAGGCCATCTTCTTATTTTTGACGCCCTGGGCATGAACTTCAGAAAGGTCAAGGTGAGGAGAGACCCGGAATGCGCCTTGTGCAGCGAAAAAGCAATCATTAAAGAGCTTATTGCTTACGAAGAGGCGTGTGAGATACAAGCGGCGAAGTGTGGGGCCTAAGAATACAGGCAAGGGGCGATAGGCAAAGAAATTCTAAATTCTAAACTCAAAATTTTAAATTTGAAATTTGTAATTTGGATATTAGAATTGCTAATCCTATAGCCCATAGCCTATAGCCTATTTTGATTTCTATGAAACAAACAAAGACATACCTCCACAACCCCGGTTATTTGAAGATTGACCTTATGCTCAAAGGCATCAGGGTTGATAAAGAGGTTCTTAAAAAAGCAAACATGGATAAATGCCGCAATCTTTTTGATGTTGCGTGCGGTATAGATGTTATCCTGCCGCACAATACATGGGTAACAGTCCCGTATATTGAAGACTTTACCAAAGATTCGCCTTATGAGCTTATGGAAAGGGATGGAAGATTTTTTATAACCCATGGCGATGAATCGGTTCAGGTATCAGTAGTTCCAACGCCGGAGTTCTATACATTGAAAACAACCACGGGCATTCAATTATCCAGGATAGGCCTTGTCCACGGCGGATATGTGGCGATAACACCCGCGACGCAGTGCGACTTCTTTAATAAGGCCATAGAATGCAGATATTGCGCGGGGAATCTTGATATCTATAGCAATAAAGGGAGGGTTTATAGCGTTGAAGATGTATTGGAGACCGTCGAGGCCGCGTATAAAGAAGGAAAGGCGGAGATTGTCTATATATCCATAGGTTTTTCAGATACCCCTGACGGCGGCATAGAGTTCTTGAAGCCGTATATACAGGCGATAAAAAAACACTTTAATACCCTTGTTGCCGTGGAAGCCCTCCCACCAAAGGAAAACAGATGGGTAGATGAAACTTACGCAGTAGGCGCTGATTCTGTCTTATATAACCTGGAGATATTCAATCCGAAATTATTTGATGAGATATGCCCCGGCAGGGCAACGCTTATTGGGAGGGAAAGGTATCTGGACGCCCTGCGATACGCAACAACCATATTCCCGAACGGCACCGTAGCATCCCATCTTATTGTCGGACTCGAACCGATAGAGTCAACCATGTCAGGCATAGATTATTTTACCAACATCGGTGTGGTGCCTATACTGCCTATATACAGGCCGTCCTTAGGGGCAAAACTTTCTCAATATAAGATGCCTGCCACTAAAGATATTGCCCCGCTGTATGGTCATCTCTACAGGGCGGTTACCGCAAATAAGATAAATACAACCTGGGTCAGGGATATAAGCATTGTGACAACGCCGCTGGAGGGAAGATTCTTTGTCGGCGACGAGGCCAGGATGAAGACATGGATGCAGAATTTTTATAAATCAAGGTTGGGATTAAAGGCAGCATGGAGTCTCGCAACCCTGCGAAGGAAGCTGAAGGTCAAGGTAGGGGAATCGTCAGCGCACCGGGACAAATAAGGATGGGGATATGAGCCCCGTTAGACCTAAAAGCAAGAGGCTTTGCTTCAATCGATTGGTACGGAGAACAGTTTAAAAGTGAAGTGGGCAGCAATTATTTTAAAGGAGGTCTAACGGGGTGAGAATAGAGATAGACCGGCGCCCCATCTGGCTCATCATTATCTTAAGAAGTTTTAGGCCTATATTTTTTCTGACCATAGGGCTCATCTTCTTTTACCTGATCAACCTTCCTACACCGGACGGCTTGACAATCCAGGGACAGCGGGCAATTGCTCTGTTTACCGTATGCCTCATTTTATGGGTTACCGGCATGCTGCCGCTTGCCATAACCAGTCTTCTGGCGATTGTAACAGTTCCTCTGCTGGGGATACTGGATAAGAAAGAGACCTATGCGCTGTTCGGCAATGAGGCGGTCTTTTTTATCTTAGGGGCATTTATACTTTCCGGCGCCGTGATGCATTCGGGGCTGTCCGGCCGCATAGCTCTGGCGATAATGAACAGATTTGGAGGCACCCCGAAGGGGCTGCTTGCTTCCATATTCCTCCTGGCTTCGGCTTTGTCATTTTTCATGTCAGAACATGCGGTAGCGGCTATGCTCTTTCCCATTGTGCTGGACATTGCAAAGGGTTTGAATCTGAGGCCCGGCAGATCAAATTATGCAAAGTCTCTTTTTCTTGCCCTCGCGTGGGGGTGTATTATCGGAGGCGTTGCGACATTTCTCGGAGGGGCGCGGGTTCCGCTTGCCGTCGGTATGCTGAAGGAGGCAACAGGCATAACCATTGATTTCCTGGAATATACCGTCATCGTGTTCCCGACTGTGGTGATGCTGCTCGTGATAGGTTATCTTGGGCTGACAAGATTTTTCCCCCCGGATATAGAAGACATGCATCTGGCAAAAACCGTATTTGAAAGAAAGATGAAAGAGATGGGAAAGATAGGATATCTGGAATATGCAGTAGGCGCTGTCATGGCGGCAACAATACTTTTCTGGCTGTTTTTCGGCAGAAGCCTGGGCATAGCGAATATAGCCATTGTCTCGGTGGTCGGGCTTTTCATATTAAAGCTGGTTAGATGGAAGGACATTGAGGAGTATGTGAACTGGGGCATAATCCTGATGTACGGCGGCGCAATAACATTGGGCGCGGCAATGGAAAAGTCCGGGGCGGCGGCATGGATGGCCAATGCGGCAATCGGAAATGGCATAAGCAGCCCTCTTGTAGTTATAGCAATATTTTCTCTTTTGACAATTCTCTTAACGGAAGGCATGAGCAACGCCGCTGTCATAGCAATCCTGCTGCCCGTCGGCATTGGCATGGCCTCCCGATTCAATATGGAGCCGAGGCTTATTACCTATGCCATAGCAGTTCCGGCAGGACTGGCATTTTGTTTTCCAATGTCAACGCCTGCAAATGCCATTGCTGTATCATCAGGTTACATAACGACAAAGGATATGGCAAAGGCAGGCATTGTCATGATGATTTTGGCATGGCTTGTATTTAATCTGACGGCGCGATTTTATTGGCCGATAATAGGCATCAGGCTATAGGCAATAGGCGATGGGCAATAGGAAAACCCATAGCCTATAGCCCATTGCCAATAGCCAATTCTTTTATTATGAAAAACATACTTCTCATACTCTCAACCTCAAGAACCTCGCAGGATGCGATTGAGTATGCCGTGGGTCTCGCAAAAAAGGAGAAGGCAAAGCTTGTCGTCCTCTACATAATCGAGACCGAGCTTACCAATGAGGTCTTTGATAAATTTACCGACATTGGCTTTATCGGCGACAAACCGTCAACAGAGCTTACCGAGGCCATTATGCGGGAATACCGCCAGCGCGGCTACGAGGAGATGGGAAAGGTTCAGATAAGGGCAATGGAAGAAAATGTTGATTTCGACGCAGTTACAACGCAGGGGGATTTTGTTGAAAAGGCCGTAGAGACAATTGAGCGGTATAAGATTGATACTGCCGTTGCGATTAAACGGAAGCGCTCCGCATTCTGGAAGTATTTCTCAAAATCCATGGTTGATGAACTCATAGAGCAAGCGCCGTGCAAGGTGGAGGTGTTTGAGGAATAAAAAATACAGGCAATAGGCTATAGGCAATGGGTTAGAGACCAAAGTTTTTTTCCTATCACTTATAGCCTCTTGCCTATAGCCTGCATTTAAAGGAGACAACATGACCCAACAAAAAGCTACCAACATCAAATGGCATCACGGAAAGATTACGAAAGAAGACAGGATAAAGCTGATGAAGCAGAAAGGAGTAACCATCTGGCTCACCGGTCTGTCCGGCTCAGGCAAATCAACCATTGCGGTTGAACTTGAGCATGCCCTCCTGGAAAACGGTCATCAGGCGTATATACTGGATGGCGATAATATCCGCCACGGCCTGAATAAAAATCTCGGCTTTTCGCCGGAAAACCGCTCTGAAAATATACGGCGCATCGGCGAAGTGGCAAAGCTATTTACCGATGCAAATATCATTACTATAACAGCATTCATATCCCCATACAGACAGGACAGGGAAAATGCCAGGAAACTCCAGAAGGATGGTGAGTTTATAGAGATATATGTGAAGTGTCCGTTGGAAGTGTGCGAGCAGAGAGATACGAAAGGGTTGTATAAAAAGGCGCGGGCTGGCGAAGTCAAAGAATTTACCGGCATATCAGCGCCGTATGAAGAGCCGTTAAATCCTGAAATAACCATTGACACATCAAAGCTGTCTGTTGAGGAATCGACAAAGGAGATAATAGGCTATCTGGAGAAGAAGGGGTATGTGAAGTTTTAAGACGGGTTAAGGTTGAGGTTAAGGTTAAGAAAAAATCTTTTACTCAACCTCAACCTTAACCTCAGCCTTTTTTAATTATGAAAATAGATGATATTACAAAGAACACACTTGACAAACTCAATGCCATGCCTGCTGAAGGGCTTATCACATGGGCATTTGAAAACTTTGGGGCAAGATGCGCCATCGGCACGAGTTTTCAGTTAACCGGCACGGTAATTGTAGACATAGCCGGCAGGCATTTTAAGAAATTCAGGGTGTTTACCATTGATACGCTTCGGCTCCATCCTGAAACATACGAGGCAATCAAGGCTTCGGAAAAAAAATATGGTTTGACTATTGAAAGATTTACGCCGAATGAGGGCACATTAAAGAGCATGATTGAAAGATTCGGCGAGTATCTCTTTTTCATGGATAAGGCAAAGCAGGAATACTGCTGCTTTGTGAGAAAGGTTGAGCCGAACAGGCGAGCGCTTAAAACCGTTGATGTCTGGATAACGGGTTTAAGAAAAGACCAGTCGGATTACAGAAAGACTGTGCCAAAGGCGTCTCTTATCGAAGAAGACGGAAGGAAGATTCTCAAGCTCGCTCCCCTGGCGGACTGGGGCATGGAAGAGATATGGCGGCATATACGGGAGAACAATCTCCCCTATAACAAACTCTTTGACATGGATTACGACAGCATAGGCTGCGTCATATGCTCAACACCGCTGGTCAAGGGCGAACCGCCCCGCTCCGGCAGGTGGAGATGGTTCAGCAAGGTGGATGAAAAAAAGGAGTGCGGGATACATACAAATACAGGCAATAGGCAAGAGGCAATAGGCAATAGAAAATTAAAAAATCAAAAGTCAAAATGACAAATTAAAATTTAAAAATAACATTCCTTAATTTTGATATTTGATTTTTCATCTTTGATTTTACTTGCCTATAGCCCATAGCCTATCGCCATTTTTTAAGGAGGCATAAAGAATGGTAGGTTTAATCGAGCCGCATGGCGGCAAACTTGTCAACAGGATTCTGGAAGGAAAAGAAAGGGAAGATCTTGCGGAAAAGGCGCAAAAACTAAAAAAGGTGCATCTCAATGAGAGAGAGATCTCCGATATTGAGATGATCGCAATAGGCGCTTTCAGCCCGCTGGAAGGGTTCATGAAAAAGGATGACTACCACAGCGTCATGGACAATATGAAGCTGTCCGATGGCCTTCCATGGACAATACCGATAACCTTATCGGTCACAAAGGATGAGGCAAAGAATCTCAAAGAAGGGGAAGAAGTAAGCCTCGTCAACAAGGAAGGCGAGATGCTGGCGGTTCTCCATATTGAAGAAAAATTCAGTCACGATAAAGAAAAAGAAGCTGTTCAGATCTACGGCACAAAGGATATGGCTCACCCCGGGGTGGCAAAGGTTTTTGAGATGGGCGATACGCTTCTTGGAGGCAGTGTATCGGTCATACACAGGGTTAAGCAGGAAAACTTTTTAAAATATAGACTTGATCCAAAAGAAACCCGTCAGCTTTTTAAGGAAAAGGGATGGAAGAGGGTTGTCGGCTTTCAAACAAGAAACCCGATTCATAGGGCGCACGAATATATCCAGAAGTGCGCACTGGAGGTGGTAGACGGGCTGATGATTCATCCTATTGTCGGCGAAACAAAAGGAGACGATGTGCCTGCTGCTGTGCGTGTGAAGTGCTATGAGGTTTTGCTGGAAAATTATTATCCCAAAGACAGGACCGTGCTTGTTGTCAATCCTGCGGCCATGAGATACGCAGGCCCAAAAGAGGCGATATTCCATGCGCTCATAAGGAAAAACTACGGCTGCACCCACTTTATTGTCGGGAGAGACCATGCGGGCGTGGGCAACTACTACGGCACCTTTGATGCGCATTACATATTTGACGAGTTTGACCCTCTGGAGATCGGCATAACACCGATGTTTTTCGACCACACCTTCTACTGTAAAAAATGCGAAGGCATGGCGTCGTATAAAAGCTGCCCGCACGATTCCAGCCACCATGTCACCCTTTCCGGCACAAAGGTAAGGGAGATGCTGCGGGCAGGAACGATGCCCCCGCACGAGTTTTCAAGGCCAGAAGTCGCAAAGGTTTTGATAGAGGCGATGAGGGCAACATAATGGCGGAGGGTGAGGGACTCGAACCCCCAAGGGCGTTAGCCCGCTGGTTTTCAAGACCAGTGACTTACCATTAGCCTAACCCTCCTGTGAGACAGTTATTAGTGGTTAATTGTTAGTAAACCCCGTTACTTGAGTTCAAGTAACGGGGTGAAAAACGTTTTGTATATATAGGATTGTTCTAAGACTTTAACAAAACATACAACTCTCTGTCAATACAATTACCTTCTCGCTCATATTGACCCATGCCTGTTTTCTTGCTACTATCCTTTCATTATCATGCAACGAGGTTCTTTAAAGAAAGTTTTTCAAGAATTCTAACAGACGAAAGGAGGTCTAACGAGG
>JACQEJ010000071.1 GCA_016200645.1 Deltaproteobacteria bacterium
TGCCTGCATCTACCTTCTGCCTTTCACTGCCTTTTCCATCTCTCTTTCAACGGTCTTTTTCTTTATCGCCTCTCTTTTATCAAAAAGTTTTTTCCCTTTGGCCAGGGCGATTTCTACTTTGGCCTTCCCATTCTTAAAATAAATTTTTGTTGGAATCAGGGTGTAACCCTTTTCTTTGGTCTTTCCTATAAGTTTATTTATCTCTTCTCTGTGGAGGAGGAGCTTTCTTGTTCTGTCAGGCTCCGGCTGGGTAAACCTATCCGCCTGTTTGTATGGGCTTATGTGCGCATTTACAAGAAAGACCTCTTCGCCCTTCACCATTGCGTAGCTGTCTTTCAGATTTGCCTGGCCAAGCCGCAATGATTTTACCTCTGTTCCGACCAATACAATGCCGGCTTCCACTGGTTCTTCTATAAAGTAGTCATGATAGGCCTTCCTGTTCTGACATACAACCTTTATATCCGTAGCCATCAAACAACCCTGACCACTACCGGCCTGAACCCTTCTCTTTTTTCAAGCGATTTACCGTAAATCCTGATGCCGAAGAATGCTATGACCAGAAACAAAGCCCCAAGCACTCCTGACAGCAAATCCGGGTTCAAATTTACAGCAAATTGCTTAACAATAATCTGTCCCAGAACTACACCGATAATGAGGCCGGCAATCGGGCCGAGATACAGGATGAAGCTTGCCTTCAGAAGGGTGGCTGTCCCTACCATGACGACAACCCTGTCGCCGAATTTGGCGTTTGCAACATTTTCAGCCTCTATGATGACCTCATTTGTGCCGATAGTACCGTGGCATGTTTCTCTTGACACGCAGCTTTCGCACGAGGTGCCTTTCTCGGTCTTTATATAGGCGATATTCCCTTTGATATCTATGACAGTACCCTGTTCTTCAATCATGTTTTTATCATACCAGATACCGGAGATATTTTCAATTCTAATACCACAAAGGTTTTCTTCTTGACAATTATTTTCAAATATATTATAAAATTTTCTACAATTTAATAACGGATGCTTCTTATCAAGAGTGGCGGAGGGATTGGCCCTTTGAAGCCACAGCAACCGCCCCGATGCAAATCGGGGGCAGGTGCTAATTCCGACAAGGCTTATATAAGCCTTGAAAGATAAGATTAGGTTTCAGGCCTTTTCTTGATTTCAAGGAAAGGCCTTTTTTGTTTTGCAAATGTAATCTTTGGCCAAATACGGCGTCAAAACCGACTGTCCAAATACTCACATACTTAAAACAGTATGCTCCGTTTTGTCCAGTCAGTTTTTCCTTGTCTTTGCCTCAAATCTTACATTTGCCGTATGCCAAATAAAATAAATAAGAAGGAGAAAACTAATATGAGTTATGTAAAAGGTCTGAAATGCAGGGAGTGCGGCAAGGGATATGCAAAAGAGGCGCTGCATGTGTGCGAACTTTGCTTCGGCCCTCTGGAGGTGGATTACAATTATGACAGGATACAAAAGGATGTGAGCAGAGAGGGCATATCCAGGCGGCCTCCAAATATGTGGCGTTACCGGGAGTTCCTCCCCATAGATGGCGAGCCTGCCGTTGGATTTGATGTGGGCTTTACACCTTTGGTGCGGGCGAGAAATCTGGAAAAGGCGCTCGGCGTAAAAGAGCTTTACATAAAAAACGATGCGGTGAATTTTCCCACGCTTTCGTTCAAGGACAGGGTTGTAGCCGTTGCCATATCAAAGGCACGGGAGTTCGGCTTCAAGGTGGTTGCGTGCGCGTCCACAGGCAATCTTGCCAATTCCGTTGCGGCAAATGCGGCGGCGTGCGGCATGGAGAGCTATGTGTTTATTCCTTACGATCTGGAGCAGACAAAGATACTCGGAACTTTGGTTTATGGAACAAATGTCATAGGCATAAAAGGGAATTATGACGAGGTCAATCGTCTCTGCAGCGAGATTGCCGGAAAATACGGATGGGCATTCGTGAATATCAACATACGGCCTTACTACGCAGAGGGGAGCAAGGCATTCGGCTACGAGATCGTTGAGCAGTTAGGATGGCGTGTGCCAAAGCATATTGTCGTGCCGATGGCCGGCGGCTCCCTCATCACCAAGATATGGAAGGCATTCAAGGAGTTTCACAAGATCGGTCTTATTGATAAGCTGGATACCAAGGTCTACGGCGCCCAGGCAGCGGGCTGCGCTCCTATTGTAACTGCGGTCAAAGAAGGGACGGAATTGATCCGGCCCGTAAAACCCAAGACCATTGCAAAGTCGCTGGCAATCGGCAACCCGGCAGACGGCTTTTATGCTGCAAAGGTGATGAGGGAAAGCGGCGGCTGGGGCGAGGATGTGTCGGATGAGGAAATTATTGACGCCATGAAACTTCTGGCAGAGACAGAGGGGATATTCGCGGAAACCGCAGGCGGCGTAACCCTCGGCGTTACAAAAAAACTCATTGCGCAGGGGAGAATACCCAAGGATGAATCCATTGTAGTCTCCATCACCGGCAACGGCCTCAAGACGCAGGAGGCATTGCAGGATAAGATCGGCGCGCCAAGGATAATAAACGCCAAACTCTCTGAGTTTGACGAGCTTGTGGCAAAAGAGGGGAAGGTGCATGCGGTAAAAGCAGTCAATAGGTGATAAAGACAGATGATGGGTTATAGGCTATAGGCTATAAGTAAGAGGATAACCTATTGCCCATAGCCCAGTGCCTATAGCCGGCTTTTTAATTTTTTAAAGATATATTGGAAATTTTTTATACAATATAGTATTGTTTTTAAATATAATGGAGGATTCAGAATGGCTGACAAGTTTATAGAAGACAAGGTAACCCGCGTCGCTGTTAAAAAAGACGGTCAGGAAGTGAAGATGGATTTTAATGACCTCAAATCCGGCGGTTTTATAAAACAGCGCCAGAAGGACCAGTTTACCGTCAGGCTAAGATGTCCGGGCGGAAGGATTGATACAAAAAAGCTCATGGAAATTTCAAAGATAGCGGATAAATACAGTAAAAAAAGCGTGGTTCATCTGAGCTTCAGGCAGTCGCTTGAGATACTTTATGTTGATTACAAGGACTTTGACAATATGGTCAGAGACCTTGAAAAGATAGGCCAGAAGGTTGCGTCATGCGGACCGAGGGTGAGGGTGCCGACCGCGTGCGGAGGCTGTGAATATAATCCAAACGGCTTGACAGACACTCAGGCAATGGCGAAAATGGTGGACGAAAAGTATTTTGGCACGCCGTGCTATCATAAATTTAAAATCTCATTTTCAGGCTGCCCCATTGATTGCGCAAGGACAAAGGAGATGGACCTCGGCTTTCAGGGGGTTGTGGAACCCGTGTGGGATGAAGACACCTGCACCGGCTGCACTATATGCAGCAAGGCTTGCAAAGAGGACGCAATTAAGTCTCATCCGGAAACAGGAAAGCCCATCTATGACCCGCTTAAATGCATCTGGTGCGGCGACTGCATCAGGGCGTGTCCTACAGAATCATGGCAGGCAAAGAGATACGGCCATTTTGTAAGGATCGGCGGGAAACACGGCAGGCATCCGAGAGAGGCAAATGAGGCGGCTGTATTTATCCCTGATGGAAAGGTCCCTGAGGTAATTGAAAAAACTCTGGAATGGTATAAGATGAATGGAAAAAGAGGGGAACGTATAGGCGCAACCATTGACAGGGTTGGCATTGACAGCTATATGAAATTCATGGAGCCGGTTTTTAAAAGCGGCGAGCCGATTACAACCGGAAAGGCGCACAAATGGCAGATATAAAGGCAGACGCCTCATTGGATTTGCGGGGTGTCTTATGCCCTATCAACTTTGTAAAGACAAAACTTAAGCTGGAAACTATGGATGTCGGCCAGGTGTTGGAAATTGTGCTTGACGACGGAGAGCCGATTCAGAATGTTCCAAAGAGCATAAAGGAAGAAGGGCATAAGATTGTTGAGGTAAAGAAAGAAGGGGAATATTTTAGGCTCAAAATACAGAAAAGATAAAAACAGCCTACAAGTTGTTAGTCTAATAGTCTAAAAGTTTTTACTTGTAGGCTTTTAGGCTCGTAGACTTTTAGACTGTTTTAAAGGAGGTAACCAATGTCTGTAAAGGTAAGGATCCCCACGCCGCTCAGGAAGCTGACCAACGGAAAGGACGAGGTCGCTGCGGACGGCAAGAATGTGAAAGAGGTTATAGATGACCTGGAAAAAAATTATCCCGGCTTGAAGGAGAGGATCTGTGAAGGGGACGGCAAACTCAGGAGGTTTGTGAATGTCTATGTGAATGATGAAGACATACGGTTTAAGAATAGCATAGACACGGAGTTGAAGGCGAATGATGAAGTTTCCATCATCCCCGCAATTGCTGGAGGGGTAAATTGAAAAAGAGGTTCTATCTCACTTATCCGCCTGAACTTATCAAAGAGCCGCTCATATATGAGGTCGGCAAACGTTATAAAGTTGTTACAAATATAAGACAGGCCAATGTGTCTGATAAACTCGGCCTTGTGGCGCTGGAGCTGGAAGGGGAAGAAAAAGAGATAGATAAGGCTGTCAAATTTTTCAGTGATAAAGGCGTTAAGGTGGAACCCATAGAGTTGGATGTTGTTGAATAATTCGCTCATCTGCCTCAGCCGGTATGCCTTTATAATTGCGGCAATCAACCGGTGATTGTTACGCCTGCTTCCCTCGTCCGGCATGTTGCTTTCCAACAAGTTTTTTAAGCAAACCCCGTTAGAGAACTGAGTTCTCTAACGGGGTTTGCGAAAGAGCCCAAATTTTTTCTGCTAATACAAACGCATTAACCCGAAAAATGCATTTGTTTTTTATTTTTCGGGTCAAACGCAAGATTTGAGCCAAAGACAAGGAAAAGCTGGGTGGACAAAACGGAGCATACTCTTTTAGGTATGTGAGTATTTGGACACCCAGATTTGACGCAGTATTTGGCCAAAGATTGCGTTTGCCAAAAAATGCAACTGCATTTTTTGGGTTAAATCGGGTTAAACCTGTAGTTGCCCAATCGGGGCACCCATTGCAACGCAATGGGTCGGGCGCATTTCAAAATCGCCGATAAATCGGCAAACTACAAGCTGCCTATGTCATTTTATTTGTTGCGTTTGTATTAGAGTTTAACAAAAATGGGGCGCTATTATGAGAGAAGGCATAAAGGGCAGGCTCAGGGATATGAGCCTGGCAGATGTTATACAGGCGCTTAATCTGGGCCGCAGGACTGCGATTGTGAACATAGGCTCAGAGCAAGGGGCAGGCAAGATATTTGTTGAAAACGGCGCTATCGTCCATGCGGTGTATAGAGAGCTTTCAGGCGAAAATGCGCTATATCATCTGCTCTCATGGAAGGATGGAGAATTTGAAGTTGAAATAGATGTTAAACCGGAGGCAAAAACAATATCAGCCAATGTTGAGCGCCTGCTTCTTGAGGGGATGAAAAGGCTTGATGAAACAAACAAGGGCGGGCTTGACAAAGAAAGGCTTTTCGGCGTCGGAGAAAGAGAATCCATCCACTTGATAAAAAGGCTTATTGAACTGGGCATACTCACAAAGAAACAGTGAACAGTAATCAGTAAAACCTTAACTGACAACTGGCAACTGATAACTGAAATATGGACAGGGTGAAACACATAGCCATAATCGGGGCAAACAGGGAAGGCTTAAGCTTGCTGCCCATCCTTCTGCAGGACAAAACTCTTAAGATAGAGATGATTGCAGACAATAATAAAAATGCGCTTCTTTTTAAACTTGATGAGCTTGGATACAGGCTTGCCGAACCTCTATATATCCGCCTCACCTCAAATCCGGAAGACATAAAAGGCATTGAAAATCTGGATATCATCATAAACGCATCTGAGGATTTGCATCTTCAGGCATTTCTCCAACAGTCGGAATTTGGGAATGTTGAAAAGCTGAGCCCATTGAGCGCAAAACTTATATGGGGCTTAAAAGAAGAAAGATTGCAGCTCAAAGAAGAGGGGGCGGACGGCCATGCCGCGCTTCTGTCATCCCTGAGAGAGGTTGTAGATGCAATAAGGCTTACGAGCGACAGAAAGGAGCTTCTCTCGTTAATATTAAGGCTTGCCGTAGAATCTACAAGGGCGGAAAAAGGCTCTCTCATGCTTTTGGACAAAGACGGCAAATGCCTCAAGGTGGAAATAGCAGAGGGAATGGAGGAAGAGATTGCAAAAAAGATCAAGGTGCCGCTCGGAACAGGCATATCAGGGAGGGTTGCGCAGGACGGCAAACCTCTCTTGATATCCGGCAAGGCGTCTGAGGAAGAATTTCAGCATCTAAGGGGAAGCGGCGTTAAAAGCGCATTGTGCGTTCCTTTAATAGTAAATGAAACCATAATCGGCGTTATAAATGTAAACAGCGCAGAATCAACTCACGCATTCACGCAGGATGACCTTGCATTCCTGACAAGGCTTGCCGGACTTGCAAGCGAGGTTATGCTGCGCTCAAAAGAATATGAAGATATGAAATTGGACACTGCCAAGTTCAGCGCATGGAAAAATATGGATGTTATACTCAGGGCAGGCAAGCCTCTGGTGAAAAAGCTGAGCGAGATATGTATTGAGCTGTCGCGATTTATAGACGGTTTTGTCTGCTCAATCTATGTGTTTAATGAAGACACGCAGATGATGCATCTGAAGGCGTCTACTTTAACAGACGCAAAGGCAGCCGGGCCCCTTGCCTTCCATAAAGGTAAGGGCATAGACGGATGGGCGGCAAATGCAGGCAAAACGGTTATTCTTACAGAAAAAGAACCTGAGGCTGATGAGCCGAAAAAGGTATATCTCTCCATCCCCCTTATAAAAGGAGATCGGCCTATTGGCATTATTAGCGGACAGGTAGTGTCTCAAAAGGGGCTCCTGCCGCATCAGGAATCTTTTCTCAAGGAAATTGCCATTCCGATTACCGAGGCGGTAAATAATCATCAGGAGCAGGAAAAGCAGTTTTTGCGGTCAAACAAGATGATCGCAGCGGATGAAACAGGGCTGGAGATAATCTCTATTACAGACCCGGAAAAATTACCCAACATAATTGCCACTGCAGCCGCGGCAATTATCGGGGCAGAGGGTTCAACGCTCCGAATAAGGAACGACGGGACGCAAAAATATCATTTGCGCTCAGGGCATGGATTGGATGATGAAAAGATGAGGGCAGCTTTTCTGCCTGCAGAAAAGGATATACTCCATGAGGTGATTAAAACCAGAAAAGCGGTTATAAAGGATTTCCCGAAGGAAACAAACCCCCTTATAGTCTCGCTTATATCGTATCCGCTTAAGAGAGAGGGAAAAGTAATCGGGGTGCTTACCTTGTTTAATAAGGTTGCGCCGGGGGTGTTTTATCCTGAGCGCTTCACTAAAACAGATATGGATGTGCTTGGAAGATTCATGATTTATGTGGAAAGGGCATTGCTGCATACCATGCTGCAGGAAGAAGAAAAGGCAAAGACACAAGAACTGCTGGACGGCATCTTGATAGGAAAAGAATTTTTAGAGAGACGTGCGGAAGAAGAGATTGGAAGGGCGAAAAGGTTTGGGAAAAGATTTGTGCTTATGATTATACACATACCAAACTTGAGCTCTTATAGCCAGGAAGGCGGCAAAACAAAAAACCTGATTACGAATATCCTTGATGCTTTAAAGAAAAAGGTGAGAAATTTTGATGTCGTAGCAAAGTTAGACAACGAAAGGCTTGCAGTCCTGTTTTTAGAGTCTGATGAAGGGGCGATACGGCTGGTCAGCAAGCTTTGCGGCGCTGCAAAAGAAGGGGAGCTTTTTGACAAGACCTTGTTTAAAGAAGAAATCGGTATCAGATACGGATATGCAATATTTCCTGACGACGGCGACACCTTTGAGGCGCTTCTTAAAAAGGCCGGCCCACGGGTAGAGGTAAAGGTCTCAGGGGATGGGGACAAATGGATATAGCTTATGGCAATTAAAGTAAAGTTTTTTGCAATGCTTAAAACAAAGACGGGCAAGGAAGAGGCGAATTTGACGGTTCCGGATGGCATTTCATTTGATAAATTAAAAGATATATTGAAAAAGGAATTTCCGGCTCTGGCGGAATTTATTGACAGGAAAAGCGTTATTATTTCTGTTAATCAGGAATTTGCAGATAAAAACACTGTTATAAAAGACGGCGATGAGGTGGCGTTATTGCCGCCGTTCTCCGGTGGATGATAAATACAGGGGCTAGAGGCTTGAGGCTAGGGGTGAGAGACGAGACAATAAATATGGATTTGGTAAGGATACAAAAACAGGACTTTGACATCAATAAAGAAGTAGAGCTGGTCAAGGCTGCGTCAAAAAGCATCGGCGGAGTTGTCGCCTTTCTCGGCACAGCAAGGGATATATCAAAAGGTGAGGAGATAGTAAAACTTGACTTTGAACACTATTCCGGCATGGCGGAAAAAAAACTTAAAGAGATTAGGGATGCGGCCTTAAAGAATTTCAATATAATTGAAATGGGAATAGTCCACAGAACCGGCGCAATAGATATCGGAGAAAATATTGTTCTGATAATAGCGGCGGCACAGCACAGAAACGACGCATTTATGGCATGCGAGTGGGCAATAACAGAGCTTAAGAGGATTACACCGATTTGGAAAAGAGAGACAACCAAAAAAGGCGCTGTCTGGGTGGAGGAACATCCATGATTACCGTCGGCATACTGACAATGAGCGATAAAGGCTCCCGCGGAGAGCGGGAAGACCTGAGCGGCAAAGAGATAGAGCGAATGATAAAAGACCTGCCTGCCGAGATCAGAGGCTATGAGGTCATCCCTGATGAGACAGATATTATAAAATCCAAACTTATGGAATTTGCCGATAAAAAAAAGCTGGATTTGATATTAACAACCGGCGGCACCGGTGTGAGCCCAAGGGATGTTACGCCTGAGGCAACAAGGGCGGTTCTTGACAAGGAACTTCCGGGTATGTGCGAGGCAATGAGGGCAGAGAGCCTGAAAAAAACGCCGAATGCCATGATATCCAGGGCTGTATGCGGAATCCGCAAACAAACCCTCATCATAAACCTGCCAGGCAGTCCAAAGGCAGTTCGGGAAAACCTCTCTGTTGTTTTGCCGGCCATAAGCCATGCTGTGGAAAAGATAAAGGGGAGTCAGGAGGAGTGCGGGAAGGCCTAAGCGGCTTTCAGATGTTTAACCTTTATCTTCTTTCGGCTCTGCTTCAACCTCCATAGATCATACTGCATCTGCTGTGCAAGCCAGCTCTCCGGCGTAGTATCAAAGGCAATGGAAAGCCTTACTGCCATTTCAGGGCTTACGCCGGTATGCCCGTTAAGCAGTTCAGAAAAAGCCTTGCGGCTTACACCAATGGCATTTGCCGCCTCTGTTATGGTAATACCTAACGGCTTTATACAAAGCTCCTTTATAACCTCTCCCGGGTGCGGCGGATTATGCATCATAGTTTTACCTCCTATTTAGTGATAGTCCAGATAGTCAATATCAATGACATCATGTTTTTCAAATTTAAAAATAACCCTCCAGTTACCGCTCACCTCAACTGCCCAGAAGTCTTTTAGTTTTCCTGATAGCTTATGAAGCCTCAGCCCCGGAAGGTTCATGTCTTTAGGTTCACAGGCAGCGTCAAGTCTGGCAAGAATTAGCCGCAGCCTGTCGGCATGTTTCGCCTGGATTCCAGCCTTGCTGCCTGTTGAATAAAAGGCTTTTAATCCATTGTGGCGGAACTTTTTTATCATTGTTTGAATTGTAACCCTATTAGTTACAAGATTCAAGTAAAAAATAGGTATGCAATTTATTACGAGAGGCTAAAGCAGGAAAAGGCGAATTTCTCTACAAGCAATCAAAACTCATACCTCGCAGCAACATACACAGTATCATCTTTATCAAATTGCCTCAGAAATCTAAAAAACTTCCAACTGTCACACTTGCCTTTTTTTCTTGTCTAAATAAGAAGAAAGCATACAATGAAAGGAGGCGCGTGTTATGGAAGAAGCAAAAGTAAAAGACGAGGTATGGCAAACGATTCAGGCGATGAATCGTTTGTGGACAACGGAAGGAAAGGCCGCGGAGTTGAAGCGCTATTTTCACAAGGATATGGTGGCGATCACCTGCACCGACCGCGACCGCATTGAAGGGGGAGATGCCTGCGCTGCCGCATGGAAGGCGTTTGCGGACGCGGCAAAGATACATTATTGGAAAGAGATTTCTCCCAAAGTTCAGATTTACGGCAGCGGCAAGTTCGCTGTGGCAACCTATTATTGGGAGATGTCATATCAGATGAACGGACAGACCGTCAAGGCGGATGGGCGGGATATGTTCGCGCTGGTGAACGAAAATGGAAAGTGGATGATAGTCGCAGACCAGTTTTCTCCGTATCCGCAGCATTAGAAAAAATATGAAAGGTAACAATGATAAAACCATTTGCAAAAGAGTATGACGCGGACACAACCGATGCAGCGCTGGTGGAGTCTGCGCAGAAGGGGGACAGGGGCGCGCTGGAGAAACTCATTGTGCGGCATCAGGCATGGATTTACAATATCGCCATGCGCATGGTCTTGAATCCGCAGATTGCCGAAGATGTTACGCAGGAGGTTTTGATAAAGGTGCTTACCAAGCTCTCCACCTTTCAGGGAAGAAGCAACTTCCGCACCTGGCTCTACCGCATTGCCGCGAATCATGTGATCAACA
>JACQEJ010000075.1 GCA_016200645.1 Deltaproteobacteria bacterium
ACTGCCTGCTCATACCATGCGGAGAGATGCGCTCTTGTTCGGTGAAAGCCAGTCGCGGATTATAGTCAGTTTGGCTCAGGAGGGTGTTTCTAAAATTATGTCCATTGCGGAGAATCACAGCGTTCCGGCAATTGTCATAGGCAAGGTCGGCGGTAAAAGACTCAAGGTAGACGGATTGATTGATGTATCTGTTGATGATTTAAAAACAGCATGGAAAGGCTCGATTGAGAGGCTGTTGAAAGGGTAAACATGTTTGATAAATTCAAAGACGAGTGCGGCGTGTTCGGTATATTCGGCCATACAGAGGCTGCGAATATGACATATCTCGGCCTTTATGCGCTCCAGCACAGGGGGCAAGAGAGCGCGGGCATTGTTTCATCTGACGGAAGCCAGATTCATTCTCATAAGGCGATGGGTCTGGTGGCTGATATATTCGGCGAGGATGTTTTAAGGAGGCTTCCGGGCTATGCCGCAATAGGCCATGTGCGGTATTCAACCGCAGGCGCAAGCAATCTGAAGAATGCGCAGCCGTTTACAGTCGATTATTCCAGAGGCGGCATTGCAGTCGCCCATAATGGAAATCTTGTAAATGCCGGTCTGCTCAGAGACGAGCTTGAGGCATACGGCTCGATATTTCAGTCAAGCATGGATACCGAGATTATTGTTCATCTTATTGCCACATCAAAGGCCAATACGCTTACCGACAGAATTGCGGATGCGCTCAAACAGGTGAAGGGCTCATACTCCCTTGTATTTCTTACAGAGACCCAGATGGTTGCCGTCCGTGACCCGAACGGGTTCAGGCCGCTTGCGCTCGGAAGGCTGAAAGACGCATGGGTTGTGGCTTCGGAGACATGCGCATTCGATCTTATTGAGGCGGAGTATGTGAGGGATATAGAACCTGGGGAGATGCTGCTGTTAGACAGATTCAGCCCTAAATCATTCAGGCCGTTTGATAAGGCGCAGTATACTCCATGCGTTTTTGAATTTATCTATTTTGCGCGGCCTGACAGCAATATATTCGGGACAAATGTCTATGCCGTGAGAAAAAATCTTGGAAGGGAGCTTGCGAGGGAAAATCCTATAGATGCGGACATAGTTATTCCAGTGCCGGACTCGGGCGTGCCTGCTGCCATAGGTTTTGCGGAAGAGTCTAAAATCCCGTTCCAGATGGGCTTAATCAGAAACCACTATGTGGGCAGGACATTTATTGAGCCCAAAGACGCCATAAGGCACTTCGGCGTAAAAATCAAACTTAATGCCGTAAAAGAGCTGCTCAAAGGCAAGAAGGTTGTTGTAATTGACGATTCCATTGTCAGAGGCACTACCAGCAGAAAGATTGTTAAGATGATAAGAGACGCCGGAGCAAAGGAAGTCCACATGAGAATCAGTTCCCCGCCCACCACATGTCCTTGTTTCTACGGCATAGACACGCCCACCAAAAAAGAACTTATCGCTTCTTCCCATACCCTGGATGAGATAACCACCTACATTACCGCAGATACGCTTAAATACTTAA
>JACQEJ010000076.1 GCA_016200645.1 Deltaproteobacteria bacterium
ACCAATATGTTATAATAAAAATAATCGCTCCAAAAGACATAGACCAGAAGTCAAAAAATCTTTTGGAAGAGTTTCAGAGACTGAACCCGTATGATCCCAGACGGGATGTGGGGTGGTGATGGAACAGGAGATGAAGATATGTTAAAAACAATAGAGGCCGTTTATGAGAAAGGTGTTTTTAAACCGCTAAAAAAGCTGCGTATCGGCGAGCATGAAAAAGTTGAATTGACCATCGTAAGAAAGACAGAGATGGATGCTATGAGCAAGAAGGCCCTGAGTATCATAGGAATCGGGAAAAGCAATTTTAAAGATACCGCGGATAGACATGATGAATATCTTTATGGAAAGAAACGTAGAACGTTGATAAAGCCATGATATTTATTGATACCAGCGCATGGGTGGCAATTGCCGACAGAAACGACCAATATGCGGAAGAGTCTGCGCAAAGATATACGCAGCTTATTTTAAACAAAGAGCGGCTTGCCACATCGGATTTTATCCTTGTTGAAACATATAATCTTTTATCAAAAACTATCGGCGCCATGCCGACAATCAGATTCGGCAATATATTGGCATCACTTCCTACTCTCACCATAGAGCATGTTGCAAGAGTTGATTGGGACAGGGGTTGGAAAATTCTTGAGAAGTATGATGATAAGAAATTTTCATTTACGGATTGCACGAGTTTTGCCATGATGGAAAGACTAAAAATCAAAACCGCATTTTCTTTTGATGCGCACTTTACCCAGTTTGGGTTCGGCAAAATTCCTTAAACGGCAATATCAACTCTTCATAAAACAGTATGATAGAACTCGAAGGCTTTAAAGAAAGGCTTACGCCAAAGGGACTCAAGGTTTTGGAGACTGCTGTTGAAGAAAGCAAACGGCGGCAGCACTATTACCTTGGAGTAGAGCATATATTCCTATCGTTTGCTATGGTAGAAGATGCCTTTTTTCGAGATGTCATGTTCGACCTCAACCTCGATGCAAATCAGGTTATTCAATTTCTCAGCGACCATCTTAATGTATCCCGCCAGTATATAGGCGTTGGCCTCAAAATCCCGCCAACCACAAAGGCAATCTTTAAACTCGCATGGGAAGAAGCGCAGCGATGGGGAAGAGATGAAATTGATTCCACAGATCTCATGATAGCCATTTTTCAGGAAAGCCACAGCCTGCCGGCAAAGGTGTTTAGAAGCTTCGGCCTTGACCCTGATTATGTGATGCGGCGGATAACGGCAAGGATAAGAAACAAAGAGGAACGGGATGAGGAGTTAAAAAAGAAATATGATATGCCGCCTAATCTCAAGCACTTTGCTGTTAATCTTAATAAACTCGCATACTACGACAAGCTTCCTATCATTATCGGCAGGGACAGCGAGATAAATCAGGTCATAGAGATCCTTTGCCATGTGGAGAGGAGCAACTCTGTGATGATCATAGGCGAACCCGGCGTTGGAAAGACAGCCGTAGTGGAAGGGCTTGCCAGAAAAATAGAATTAGAGTCGCACAGGGTTCCCAAGAGACTCAGTGATAAACAGATTGTCAATCTTCAAATGAATTCTGTTGTTGCAGGCACCATATTCAGGGGTATGTTTGAAGACAGGGTTGAAAAAATAATAAAAGAGCTCAAGGACAAGAAAAATATAATTCTTTTTATAGACGAGGCCCATACCCTTATAGGCGCAGGCTCTGCAATGGGCGTGCCGTCGGATGCGGCTAACATCTTCAAGTCAACCCTTGCCAGGGGAGAGATTCAGATTATCGGCGCAACAACCCTGGCGGAATATAAGGAATACATAGCAGAGGACGAGGCCCTTGCCAGGAGATTCAGGACAGTCAATGTAGATGAGCCTTCAATAAACGACACAAGGAAGATACTTTACGGCATAAGGCCGAGGCTGCAAAAGAATTATTCGGTAACCATAACAGACAGCGCGATAGAAACCGCCATAGACATGTCTCAGAGATATATGCGCGGGCTGAGATTGCCTGACAAAGCCATAGGATGGCTTGATACAGCCTGCGTCAAGGTGGAGATAAATAAGCCCGCTGAGCCGGTCAGCAGCAGTGATGTGATAGATGTCATATCCCAGGAGACAAAAATTCCAGAAGATATGATATTCAGAGACACCACTACACGGTTTAAAGACATGGAATCTACAATGTCAAAAAGGGTGGTCGGCCAGAGAGAGGCGGTGGAGGCGCTGGCAAAAAGATTAAGGCTGAACAAAGGCCCGCTCAAGGAAAACTATGCAAAACCAGACGGGGTGTTGCTCTTTCTTGGCCCAACAGGCGTGGGCAAGACAGAGCTTGCAAAATCTCTGGCAGAATTTTTGTTCGGCGATGAAAAAAAGATGATACGGCTCGATATGAGCGAATATAAAGATTCATCCATCGCAGTTGATAAACTCATAGGCATGCCCAGAGGGATAGTTGGCAGTGAACGGGGCGGTATACTAACAAATCAGGTAAGAGAAAATCCTTACTCAGTAGTTTTGCTGGACGAAGTGGAAAAGGCAAATCCCTATGTGCTTAATCTATTCCTGCAAGTCTTTGACGAAGGCTGGCTCACGGATGGCAGGGGCAAAAGGGTATATTTCAGCGACACGGTGATTATAATGACGAGCAATCTCGGAAGCGACGAGTTTAGAAAATTCACCAAGCCGCTCGGATTTTTACCCGAAGGACAAAAGCTGGGTGATTTGAAGAAGACCATAATGAAAGAGGTGGAGAATACATTCTCTCCGGAATTTTTAAACAGGATAGACGACATAATAATCTTTGCGCCTCTTACAAGGGAAGAGGTAAAAAAGATTGCCATGATATATCTGAATAATATAAAAAGGCATATGCAAGAAAACGGCAAGACCCTGGAGATTTCCGATGAGGCGCTTGAGGCGCTTGTTGATACAGGCTACAGCCCAAAATACGGGGCGAGGTTTTTGAAAAGAAATATAGATGAAAAAATAAAGGTTCCAATCACCTTGCAGTGGAAACAAGGCTCCCGCTTCAGCATAGAGGCCGTGGGCGATGAGATTGTGGTGGAATGCGGGACACAGGAGTTGGCGGGGGTGTAGGGGCGTTGCGTCTGTAATTGTCTATCGGTGATTGGTTGAACCATATCCGGAGTTGCGATGAAGAAAGATGAAATCGTGAAGTATTGGATTGAATCCGCCGACTTGGATTTTAGGGCGATGGACAGTCTCTTTAGCAACAGTCATTATGTATGGGCATTGTTCATAGGTCATCTGGTTATAGAGAAATTGTTGAAGGCCTGCTATGCAAAAAATGTTGACAGGGAAATTCCTTATACCCATGATCTTTTGAAGATAGCGGAAAAATCGGGACTTGAGTTGACAAACGATCAAAAACTTTTTTTGGATGAAGTAACGACGTTCAATATGAGGGCGCGATACCCTGATTACAAAAAGAAGTTTTACAAAAAAGCCACCGGAGAGTTCAGCGGGCAGTATATCGTCAAAATATAAGGAGTTCAGAGAATGGCTGTTAAAGAGGACAAGCGCCTGATATATTCTGTTATCAATAAGTATATAGAAAGGCTGAAAGAAAACCATATCCCGATATGGCACATATATTTGTATGGGTCGTATGCCAGGAATACCTATCATAAAGACAGCGATATTGATTTGGCTATATTTTGGGATAGGGACGACATAGATGGCTTTGATGAGGATGTGCGGCTGATGCGTCTCAGATGGGATATAGACCTGCGCATAGAGCCGCACTCCTTTGCCAGAAGCGATTTTGATGAAACCAATCCATACATAAAAGAAATAATACGGACAGGCGAGCGGATATTGTAATTTTTGGGTGGCAAAGCCAAACCCTTACCGGATATGGTCGTTGACACAGGCTATAGCTTTACATCAAGGCGAGCAGGTGATTATAAAAAATACGGCAGGATTTCCGTATCCTTTGAAAATCGTTGTCACTGTTGAAGAATACACGGTGACGGTAATAACCACATATCCGCTGAAGAAAGGAGTGAAAAAATGAGAGTGCATTGCGATAATGAGGTTGATGCTGTATATATTCAATTAGGGAACCAACGACCTGATGGCGTGGTGGGGATTTCCGAAGGAATCAATCTGGATACAACATCCGAAAATAAAATAGTCGGTATAGAAATTCTGAACGCTTCAAAGCGAATGAATATTAAAACGATACTTTCTTACGAGCTTGAACTGGATAGAAAATTGACGCAAAAAACACCGGGCAAATCTCTCCGGCGGGTAGCTTAGGGCAGCAAATAGGGTGGCTCTGCCTGCCCACCGGCTATCTACTGACACATCCAGTCATAAAGGAGATTTTCAAAAATCGCTTGCCCAGGAGGCAGATATGTTCAAAAATATTCTTGTTCCGCAGGATGGCTCAAAGCACAGCAAGGCAGCCCTTTCTTATGGAATCTGGCTTGCCAAAAAATTTGACGCCAAGATTACCGGCCTTTATGTTGTTGATGTGGTTGCCATGGAAGGGCCTTTTCTTCACGATATTTCAGGCTCTCTTGGGTTTGAGCCATTCCTGAATTTTTCAACAAAGATGCGGGAAATCCTGGAAAACAAAGGCAAGGGCATTTTAAAAGAATTTACCGAGGTATGTCAGAGGGAGCAGGTGGCGTATGACAGCATCCAGAATTTTGGAATAGTCGCCAATGCAATATGCGAAAGGGCAAAGCTGGCGGATATTGTAATTATAGGACGCAGGGGGATCAATATACAGTTTGAATACGGCCTTCTCGGTTCAACAACGGAAGGGGTCGTACGAAAATCCTCCAAGCCCGTGATTATTGTGCCTGACGAATACAGAGAACTAAAAAAACCGCTCCTTGCATACGATGGGGGTTTTACATCAAGCCGCGCCATGCACTCTGCAGCAGAATTTGTAAAGACATTGAGCCTCTCCTTAACGGTTTTAACTGTTTCAAGAGATGGAAATAGCGAGGCTCTTTTGAAAGACGCAAAAGAATATTTCAAACCCTATAATATCCAGCCTCAATTTATTTCAGTTAAAGGGGATGCGCCGCAGGAAATAGTCAAATATTATAAGGAAAATAATCACGATATACTGTTCATGGGCGCAACAAGCCACTCAAGGATTATAGAGCTGGTTCTTGGCAGCACTACAGAATATGTAATGAGAAGCGTTAGCGGCCCTGTATTCCTGGAGAGGTAATCTTAACCCCCGGTCTCTCCGACCTTGGCCGACTGGGAGAAATAGAGCGGGGCGAGGTAAACCCCCACACCAAAGGTAACTATTTTGGTGTGGGGGTAAATCCAAGTTTAGACTCTTTAGTTAGCATGGCAGACGCACTTGGTGTAAACATTACCGATTTGTTCCCGAGTAAGACCGATATATTCCCCCAGTTTTCCCATCAAGACATCCAACTCATCAAAAAGGCCATTCGTCTATTGAATAGAACATTTTCCAAGATATAAATCACCCTTCTTTTTTCTATTCTTGTCTTATCCAAGCTGCTGTGTTAAAAATAGCTTATTATGATTGACCTCTTCCCGCTCTACCTCACTTTAAAGGTCTCAATTGTCGCCACTTTCTTCTCCATCATCATCGGTCTTTGTCTCGCCTGGTTTATGGCAAGAAAGGAATTTGTTGGAAAAGGTTTTCTGGACGCCCTAATCATGCAGCCCCTTGTCATACCTCCGACTGTTTTAGGATATTACCTTCTTGTGCTTCTGGGAAGATCAAGCGTATTTGGACGATTTCTCGAAGATGTGTTAGGGATAACTCTGGTTTTCACATGGAAGGGGGCTGTGATTGCGGCATTTGTGGCGTCCATGCCGCTCTTCGTAAGGCCTGCAAGGGCTGCAATTGAAGGGGTGGATAAAAATTTTGAAAATGCGGCAAGACTTCTCGGGAAAAACGAATGGGAGGTGTTGAAGACAATAACCATCCCACTGGCATGGAGAGGCATATTGGCAGGCAGCGTTATGGCATTTGCCAGGGCAACAGGCGAATTCGGCGCAACGCTTATGGTGGCCGGGAATATCCCCGGCATGACCCAGACCCTTCCCATTGCCATTTATGACGCGGTTCAGATGGGAAACACAGGGCTGGCAAATCTCATGGTGGGAATCATAACCCTTTTTTCATTTTCGGTTATATATTTTGTAAACAGGTTTACCAAAGGCAGGTATTAAGAATTTACGAATTAAGAATTACGATTTACGAATTAAAATCGTAACTCGTAAATCTTAAATCTGAAATCGTAACTCGTAAATCATTATGTCCCTTTCCTTTCATCTTAAAAAACATCTCCGCGAATTTTCCATTGATATAGGATTCTCTATTGAAGAAAACATGGCTGTCTTGTTCGGCCCGTCTGGCGCGGGCAAGAGCCTTCTTTTAAACATGCTCTCCGGCATTATAAGGCCTGATGAAGGCTTTGTCAGGATTGACGGTCGGGAGGTGTTCAATTCAAAAACCGGCATCAATGTCCCCATGAAAGACAGAAGGATAGGCTATCTGTTTCAGGATTCCGCCCTTTTCCCGCACATGACGGTTTTTGAGAATATTGCCTACGGCATAAGCAGCTTGCCTGAAAATAGAATCAAGGCAAAGGTTGAAGAGCTCCTTGACCTTATGCGGCTTGGGGGACTGGAGAAGAGGTTCCCTTCAGAGCTATCAGGCGGCCAGAAACAGAGGGCAGGTTTAGCAAGAACTCTCGCAGCGGAGCCGAAGATACTGCTTCTTGACGAGCCGTTTTCGGCCCTTGATTATCAGGTGAGGGAAAAACTGAGAACAGACCTCTTACTGATACATCAGCGATACCCGATAACAACGCTCTTCGTTACCCATGACCTTGAAGAAACATTTGTTCTGGGAGATAATATAATCATAATAAATAACGGCAGGCTTGAGCAGTTTGGCGCAAGGGAAGAGGTCTTTTATAAGCCAAAGACTAAAAATGTCGCAAAGTTTTTGGGTGCAAGGAATATCTTCAGCGGAAGGGTTATTTCTCTGCATGATGGAACGGTGGTGATAGAAAACCCTGAGATTGGGGAGATAAAG
>JACQEJ010000079.1 GCA_016200645.1 Deltaproteobacteria bacterium
ATCCAGTTTTCACTGAATCCCGAAAACGGCAAGATGTATGTGATTGAGATGAATCCCCGTGTTTCGCGCTCGTCCGCGCTGGCGAGTAAGGCAACCGGGTTTCCCATTGCAAAGATTGCGGCAAAACTGGCTGTGGGTTACACGCTGGATGAGATTCCGAATGACATAACAAAGAAGACGCCTGCCTCATTTGAGCCGACCATTGATTATGTTGTTACGAAAGTGCCGAGATTTACATTTGAAAAATTTCCGCAGGCTGACTCAACCCTTACGACACAGATGAAGTCTGTGGGCGAGGTTATGGCAATAGGCAGGACATTCAAGGAATCTTTGCAAAAGGCGATACGGTCGCTGGAGATAGGAAGCCATGGTTTTGAGATAAAGAAATCAGCAAGGTATGATGAAGCCGGTGATTACATAGAAGTAATTAAAGAAAAACTCAGGGCGCCTAATTGGGAAAGGCTTTGGTATATAGGAGATGCATTCAGATGCGGAATGACTGTTGATGAGATATTTGATTTGTCAAAGATAGATAGATGGTTTTTGAATAATATAAAAGAAATCATAGAGTTTGAAGAAGAGATAAGAAATTGCGAAGGGCTTTCATCCGATGCATTGAGAATGGCAAAAGGGCTTGGATTTTCTGACAGGCGCATAGCCATGCTTCTATCAACAGGAAAGAAGTCAGGCGGCAAAAGGTGCGATGTTCCTTCCGGCAAAGATTTAGAGGCAAAAGAGCATGAAATCAGAAAGAAAAGAATTGACGCCGGTATCCTGCCTGTCTATAAAACAGTTGACACCTGCGGCGCGGAGTTCGAGGCGCATACGCCGTATCTGTATTCAAGCTATGAAAAACCTTATTACAAGCTAGAAGTCAGAAGTCAGAAGTCAGAAGTCAGAAGTGAATGTGAAGCAAACCCCACCAATCGCAAAAAGGTGATAATCCTCGGCAGCGGGCCGAACAGAATCGGCCAGGGCATTGAATTTGACTACTGCTGCGTCCATGCCTCGTTTGCGTTGAAAGAAGAAGGCGTTGAGAGCATCATGGTCAATTGCAATCCCGAAACCGTTTCCACCGACTACGACACATCGGACAGGCTCTACTTCGAGCCGCTCACCTTTGAAGATGTTATGAACATTATCGAAAAGGAAAAACCGTTCGGCGTGATCGTCCAGTTCGGAGGACAGACGCCGCTGAAACTTGCCGTGCCTCTGGAAAAGGTCGGAGTGAATATACTCGGCACATCGCCTGATTCCATTGACATCGCGGAGGACAGGGAGCGGTTCGATAAATTGCTCACAAAATTGAATCTCAAAAGACCGGAAAGCGGCATTGCCCGTTCTGCGGATGAGGCCATAAAGGTTGCGGCAAGAATCGGCTATCCTGTGATGGTCAGGCCGTCGTATGTTTTGGGCGGCAGGGCTATGGAGATCGTTTACACGGAAGACAATCTGAAAAATTACATAGCACGGGCGGTTGAGGCGTCTCCAGAGCATCCGGTGTTGATTGATAAATTTCTGAACAACGCAACAGAGGTGGATGTTGACTGCGTAAGCGATGGCAGGGATGTAATCATCGGCGGCATTATGGAGCATATCGAAGAGGCAGGCATCCACTCTGGAGATTCTGCCTGCTCGATTCCGCCATACTCTCTTAATGCAAAGGTGATTGACGATATTAGAAAACAGGCGATTGCGCTGGCAAAGGAATTGAATGTCATCGGTTTGATGAATGTCCAGTTTGCAGTCAGGAAGACAGGGTCAAGGGGCAAGGGTCAAGGGGCAGAAGAATACGAAATATATGTGCTTGAGGTAAATCCGCGCGCATCCAGAACTGTGCCGTTCGTGAGCAAGGCCATCGGCAAGCCGCTGGCAAAGATTGCGGCAAAGGTCATGCTCGGCAAGACGCTCAAAGGGCTTGGATTTACAGAAGAGGCAGCGCCTCCTCACACATCAGTAAAAGAGGCTGTCTTTCCATTCATCAAATTCCCGGGTGTTGATACAATCCTCGGCCCGGAGATGAAATCAACAGGTGAAGTGATGGGGATAGATGAGGATTTTGGAAGGGCATTTGCAAAGGCGCAGATTGCGGCAGGGACAAGACTGCCGCTTCCGCCTTTACCTTCCTCATATGAGGAGGAAGGGAGAGCAGGGGGAAATGTATTTATCAGCGTAAGGGACGGTGACAAGAGAGATATTGTAGGGGTGGCAAGACAATTGAGCGAATTGGGCTTCAAAATAATTGCCACAGGAGGAACAGCCGAATATCTTAAAGACAACGGGGTTGGCACAGAGTTTGTCTATAAAGTAGGCGAGGGGAGGCCGCATATAGTGGACAGGATAAAAAGCGGCGAGATAGCCATGGTGATAAATACATCCTTTGGCGCAAAGTCTGTGGCGGATTCTTATTCCATACGGCGCACTGCTCTTGTATACAATGTCCCCTATTTCACCACCGTTGCTGGCGCAAAGGCGGCGGCGCATGGTATAACATCGTTAACAAAAGAGGGTCTTAAGGTAAAACCGATACAGGAGTATCATCATGCTCAAATTCAAATGTCAAAACTCAAAGTTCAAATATCATAGTTGGGTTTTAGCATCTGAGCTTTATTTTGTGTAAATCTATGGAACCAACAGCTCATGACCCATTTCCTCAAATTATCTCCAATCTTTTAAAACCTCTTACTTTCGCATCAAAAGATAACTTTGCCCATCTGTCTGCAGTAAGGGATATAGAAGCCCTTGTCAAAAGGCTATGTCAGCAGGCCATTTCCCTTTCTATCACAGCCAATGAGAGAGAGAAAATCACGGGCATTCAAAATATATTCAGCGGCTTTGATGCGATAGCATTGGATAAAAAAAGAGAGAGGATAAAACGGGCATTTGAAATTATAAAAGATATGGGTCGGCCTGATAAAGAGGTCTTACGACCAGCCTTAAGCCTGATAAAGAGGTCTTACGACCAGCCCCAACTATCCAAACTTTCTATTCCTCTCACAAAAATCAAAGGCATCGGGCCTAAACTTGCCGAGGTCTTTAAGAAAAAGGGACTGGAGACTGTTGAGGATATTTTCTACTGGCTGCCTATACGATACGAGGACAGGCGGCATATAAAAAAGAGCGCCAGGTTGTCGGTCGGAGCAAAAGAGGTCGCCTCCGGCGAGATCATGGCATTGGGCGAGGTCTTTTACGGCAGGAGAAAGGTCTTTGAGATTTCTCTCGGCGATGGAAGCGGTTATTTGAGATTAAAGTGGTTTTATTACCGGCTGCCCTACATGAAAAAGAGATATAATGCCGGGCAGAAGCTGGTGGTTTATGGCGAGATTGGGATGTTTAACGGGCAGAAAGAGATAATCCATCCTGATGTTGAAATCTTTGAAAAGGGCGAGGCTTTAGACTCCATTAACTTTAATGCAATTGTGCCGATATATTCACAGGTTGGAAATCTGCACCAGAAGACACTGCGCAAGATTATAAGAAATATAGTTAATGAATTTGCATCTCATGCAGTCGGTTCAGTTCCGTCAAATATTTTGAAACGATACGGGTTTCTTGAATTGCCTGCCGCCATGACAGAAATTCATAAACCTACGGAAACTCCAAACTCCGAAATCCGTAGGAACGTAATGCCTTACGCCCCTGCCTCAAACTCATCAAATTGGCTGCCGAGAAAAAGCCTTGTATTTGATGAATTATTCTGCCTTGAAATGGGTCTTGCCTTAAAAAAAAGGAACACCGGAAAAGAAAGCGGCATTGCATTCAATGCCGATTCCGCGCTGGTTGAAAATTTAAGAAACATGCTGCCGTTTAAATTAACCGCAGCGCAGGAGAGGGTTGTCTCGGAAATAAAGAAAGATATGTCCTGGCTGCATCCCATGAATCGTCTGATACAGGGCGATGTCGGCTGCGGCAAGACGGTTGTTGCGTTTATCGCCAGCCTTATCACTATTGAAAATAATTATCAATCTGCAATTATGTCTCCGACCGAAATACTTGCGGAACAGCATTATCTCAATATCCATGCCTATGCAGAGAAGCTTGGCATAAAGATAACCCTTCTGACCAGCAGTCTCACAAAATCTGAGAGGACAGCGATTTTGACCGGCATAAAAACAGGCGATATAAATCTTGCTATCGGCACCCATGCCCTTATTCAGGGGGATGTGGAATTTAAAAGGCTCGGGCTTGCAATTATAGATGAACAGCACAGGTTCGGCGTTATCCAGAGGGCGATGCTTAAGAAAAAGGGGCCAAACCCTGATGTTTTGGTGATGACCGCTACCCCGATACCGAGAACATTGGCCATGACTGTTTTCGGCGATTTGGATGTTTCGGTCATTGATGAACTGCCGCCCGGAAGAAGGCCTGTTAAAACAAAGGTCTTCAGGGAAAAGGAGAGGGATGAGGTTTATAGGATTATTAAAGTAGAACTCTCAAAGGGAAGGCAAACTTACATCGTCTATCCGCTCATAGAGGAATCGGAAGAATTGGATTTAAAAGACGCTACTAAGATGGCAGGGCATTTGCAGAAGGATGTGTTTCCTGAGTATAAGATAGCCCTTTTGCACGGAAAGATGAAGTCCGAGGAAAAGGAAAATATTATGAAGGCATTTAAGTCAAAAGAAATAAATATACTCGTATCTACAACGGTTATAGAAGTCGGTATAGATGTGCCGAACGCAACAGTTATGGCAATAGAGCATGCGGAGCGGTTCGGTCTTTCTCAACTTCATCAGCTCAGGGGAAGGGTGGGGAGGGGAGGGCATGATTCGTATTGTATTCTCCTTGCAGGGAAAGTTGGCTCTCTGGGTACCTATCAAAGGCTAAAGGTGATGGAAGATACCAACGACGGTTTTAAAATCGCGGAAGAAGATTTAAAACTCCGCGGGCCGGGAGATTTTCTCGGCACACGGCAGTCAGGTTTGCCTGACTTCAGGGTAGTAAATCTCCTGACAGATGCCTCACTGCTTCAGAAAGCAAGAGACGAGGCTTTTCATATAATAAAAACAGACCCCGATCTTTCAATGCCTGAACACGTTGTGTTGAAAGAGATAATAAAAACACGTTGGAAGGGTAAGATGGAATTGGCAGATGTGGGATAATATGCCTCACTTCAAATCAGGTTTCGTAGCAATTATAGGTCGCCCCAATGTGGGAAAATCCACTCTCTTGAACGCAATCCTTGGAGAGAAGGTTGCAATAGTCTCTCAAAAACCCCAGACAACCAGAAATAAAATCCGCGGCATAAAAAACGCAGAAAATAGCCAAATAATATTTCTGGATACGCCTGGCATCCATGCTGCGAAGGGTTATTTAAATGAGTTTATGATCAAAGAGGCCTTGTCCGCCCTTGAAGATGTGGATGGTATAATCTATATGGTGGAGGCCCCAAAAAAAATAGACGAGGAAGATCTTCTTATTATTGAAAATCTGAAGAAGGCCAAAGGCTTTGTTATCCTCTGTATAAACAAAGCAGACATGGCGCCAAAGGATGCCCTTCTCCCTTTGATAGATGAATATTCCAGATTGTTTCCGTTTAAAGCTATTATTCCTTTATCTGCCGCAAAGGGCGAGGGGGTAGACGAACTTTTAAATCTGATTGTGGAGCTCCTCCCGGAGGGGCCGCAATATTTTCCAGATGATATGGTAACGGACCTGCCTGAGCGGTTTATTGCGGCTGAGATTATCAGGGAAAAGGTCTTTGAGCTTACAAGACATGAGATACCTTATTCCACTGCTGTCGTTGTAGAGAGATTTAAAGAAAACCCGAAGAAAAGAATCGTTTCCATCTCGGCAACAATAAATGTGGAGCGGGACTCGCAAAAGGGGATTGTCATTGGAAAGGGCGGGGGTATGCTTAAACAGATCGGCACGAGCGCCCGCCATGATATTGAACGGCTATTAGGCACGAAAGTTTATCTGGAACTGTTTGTGAGGGTGGTCAAGGATTGGACAAAGGATAAAAGGCTATTAAAGGAGTTTGGATACCATTAAGAACAGGCTATGGGCAAGGGGCAATAGGGAAAATATTTGCAAATCGTTTAAACCTATAGCCTATAGCCTCTTGCCTATCGCCTGTATTTTTATGAAACCCATCGTTGCAATAGTAGGCTGCCCGAATGTAGGCAAGTCAACCCTTTTCAATCGTATCATCGGCAGAAGGAAGGCGATTGTTAAGGATGAGCCGAGTGTAACCAGAGACCTCAATTATGCGGATGCGGTTGAACGGGGGAGGGTATTTACCCTGGTTGACACAGGCGGCTTTGAACCTGCCTCAAAGGAAACTCTATTGGCTAAAGTAAGAGAGCAGGCGCTGCTCGCTATTGAAGAGGCCGATGTTATTGTCTTTCTTATGGACGGCCGCGGCGGTCTTCTTCCATCGGACAGAGATGTCGCGGATATTTTAAGAAAGTCGGGCAAGCCGGTAATTTATGCTGTCAATAAGATAGATACGGCCAGGCAGGAACAAGGGCTTTCTGATTTTTTCAACCTTGGCATGGAAAACCTTTTTCCCGTTTCGGCAGAGCATGGAAGGGGGATTGATGAATTATTGGATAAAATTATAAGCCTTATTCCAAAGGCCGCTGTTCAGGAAGAAGAGGAAAGAATAAAATTAGCAGTGGTTGGAAGGCCGAATGTCGGCAAATCATCCATAGTAAACAGACTCCTCGGTTTTGAAAGGGTTGTGGTAAGCGCTATTCCAGGCACAACAAGGGATGCCATTGACACCCCTTTTAATTATAATAAGAAAAAATACCTTCTGATAGATACGGCGGGCATCCGGAAAAAGACGAGGATAGGAAGGACCCTTGAGAGGTATTCGGTCATGTCTGCAATAAGAAGCATTGAGAGGTGCGACATCGCATTATTGATTATAGATGCGATAGCTGGCATGACGGAGCAGGACGAAAAGATAGCGGGCCTTATCTATGAGAGAGGAAAGGGGTGCATTATCGTTGTCAATAAATGGGATCTGCCTGAAAAGGAGACGAATACGGCAAAGGAATATACAGAACGAATAAGATGGAAGGTAAAGTTTTTACAGTTTGCCCCGGTTATATTCGTATCAGCGCTAACAGGACAGAGGGTTTTTAAAATCCTCGAAACGGCAGAAGGGGCGCTGTCGCAGCTTCAGAAGAGGATACCCACTTCGCAGCTCAATAAATTTTTTACTGAATTTAACAGGCGCCATCAACCGCCTATCTATAAAGGGAAATCGGTAAAGGTGTATTACATAACCCAGACAGATGTGAAACCGCCTACATTCGTTGCATTTGTAAATTTTTCTGAGGGCATTCATTTCTCCTATGAAAGGTTTCTTGTGAATCGGATCAGGGAGGCATTCGGATTGGATAAGGTTCCCATCAGGCTTTATTTCAAAAAGAGGTGATATGAAAAGATTTTTCATGCTTCTCTATGAGAGCGTAAGGGCATTTTCTTATGATAATTGTCTTGCTATGGCTGCGGCAATATCGTTTTACGCCTTATTTTCTCTCCTCCCGCTCATGTTTTTGCTCTTCTCCTTTATAGGTTTTATCCTCGGAACGGAGACATGGCTCCTTGAACGGATTATAGAATTTGTGAAAGAGAGCCTTCCTTCTCTTAGCGACAGCATTGTGGAAGATATTAAGGGGCTTATAGCAAACAGAACAGTTTTTGGCTGGCTTGGCATTATAATGCTCATCTGGAGCGCTGAATTCGTAATACTTGCCATAAGGAATGCAATGGATGTCATCTTTGGAGAAACTCAAAAAATGGGCTTCATTAAAACCAGATTTGTTGTATGGGGTGTGTTTTTTATCTGGTGTTCGGTTTTTCTCATCTCCATAGGCCTTCCGGTTGCGGCGGAGATTTTAAGCAGGATGAAGATGCCTGTCTGGGGGATAGATATATCTTACTATCTTGCAAAGAGTATGACCTTTCAATATTTCCTGCCGGTTGTAATTATGGTAATCGCAGCAGCCTTTATATTCAAAATAATGGCCGGGAAAAATGTAAGGGCAAGACACGCCGTTTTAGGCAGCATAATATTCTCCGTTTTATGGGAGGCTGCAAAGCGCCTCTTCGCTTTATACCTAGCTCATTTTGGGAGCTTCAATAAAATGTATGGCTCTCTGGGCGCAATTATGATGCTCCTCGTGTGGATATATTATTCCGCAGTAATATTTCTTTTCAGCGCAGAGTTTATTGCATCTTTAAGAACCGCCGCTAAAATGTGAGATTCTTAAATCGGATAGTCCTAATACAAAAAGGGTTCAAAAAATGCCCCATTTTCCCCTTGACACTATGCCTGTTTATGTATACAGTATACAATATATCATGTATGAGATTTACTATAGGAGGCGCTATGGCCCGAAAGAAGATAACCATTGTCGGCGCAGGAAATGTCGGCGCTCATGCTGCGGTATGGGCGGGGATAAAAGAGCTCGGCGATATTGTTTTGATTGATGTGGTGGAAGGCGTGCCGCAGGGCAAGGGGCTTGACCTTACGCAGGCGTCGCCTATTGAAGGCTTTGATTCCGCTATCACAGGAACGAACGATTACAAGGATACGGCTAATTCCGATGTTGTGATTATCACCGCAGGCATTCCGAGAAAACCGGGAATGAGCAGGAGCGATCTTATCAACACCAATACCGGCATTATCAAGGCCGTTGTCGAGCAGATTGCCAAACACTCGCCCAATGCCATCATCCTTGTTGTTACCAATCCGCTGGATGTGATGGTGTATGTGGCGTGGAAGGTGAGCGGCTTCCCTCCGAACAGGGTCATCGGTCTTTCCGGCGCGCTTGACGCAGGGAGATTAAAGGCATTTCTTGCAATGGAAATGAAGGTGTCGGTTGAGGATGTCCATGCGATGGTCATCGGAGGCCATGCGGATGAGATGGTGCCGCTGCCGAGATATTGCAGTGTTGCAGGGATTCCGGTAACACAGCTTATAAAAAAGGAACGGCTTGACGCCATTATGGAGCGGACAAAAAAGGCAGGCGGAGAGATTGTCGGCTTGTTGAAAACAGGAAGCGCATTTTATGCGCCGTCCGCCGCTGTGGTTGAGATGGCGGAGTCGATCATTCGGGATAAAAAGAGGGTCATACCGTGTGCGGCATACTGCAACGGCAAATACGGTGTGAACGGCATTTTTGTCGGCGTGCCGGTAAAACTCGGAAGCAGCGGCGTGGAAGAGATAATTGAAATTGAATTGAATGCGGAAGAGAAGAAGGCGTTTGATAATTCGGTTTCCGCGATAAGGAAACTGGTTGAGGAAATCAAAATATAATCTATGAGAAAGATTTCTTCATCAGAAATAACCTCAAAGGTAAAAGAACTCTGTATCAGGGCTGCATGTGAGTTGGGCAGCGATGTTGTGCTGGCATTGGAAGGGTTTAGGGGGAAAGAGGAATCCCCTCTGG